>JAUWRZ010000187.1 GCA_030610325.1 Sulfurimonadaceae bacterium
GTATGGTGTAAGTATATTACCCTCATGCTCAATACGTACTAATGCCTCAAACTTCTCGATCTTGTTCGTCCGGTTATCCCGAATACCTTGGAAATAAGGTACGACCTGATCGTTCTCAAGCGCATTATGCAGTATACCACTCATATCAAGGAACTCTTTACGTTCGACATGATCAAGTCTATCCAGACCAGGATCATAGACATGGTAGCGGTTGGACCCAAGGTTCTTGGCCTGTCTAAGGGCAAAGGAGGCTTTGCGGAAGAGGTGTTTCCCACCCACAGCCGCCCCGTAAGTAAATGTGATGTTGATAGTATGTTTTCCAAAACGCATCTCATTCTCAAAGAAACGTCCCTGTATGTTCTTGATCATCTTGACGGCCGAGCTATCATCATCATATAACATACCAAACTCATCGGCATCGATACGGAACACCTCTACACACTGACAGATAGACTTCAATCTCAGAGCAATAGCTTTAAGTATCTGGTCGCCCATATCAAAGTCATAGACGATGTTGATATTACTGAAGTTGTTGACATTGGCGATGATAAGCGTCCGGTCATCCCTTTTATCATCCAAGATCTCCATCAGCTTTATCTTGTTTCGCAGTTCAGTCAATCGGTCATAGACCCTTGTGTCTTGATGTAGACGTGCACTAAGATAACGTAACAGCAGAGCGATACTTAAAAGAAATAACAAGCCAAAGACGATCATCAAGAGCATAGATACAGAGTCATGCAGCTGTTCAAGTAACTCACTCTCGTGATCGTGCGTCTTTTTAAAGAAGAGCAGATAAGCCATCTCGCTGAAGTCCACCGCTTTGACTTTTCCAGTCACGACCATATAGTCATCAAGCTTTTGGTGATGCATATCTCCAGGCAGATATTGTCGACTCACCAAAGACTCTATACTCTTTCCTTGCAGCTTAAGCTCGATATCTTGTGATAGTGCTCCGGAATCGACGATATAATAGCCATTGATAGACGCTTTGGTAGCTGTATCGATAAGTCTACTCTTATACTTTTTATCGATGGCGACGACGAGCTCCTCGTCTTGTCCCTTAAGATCACTTACGATGGAGTCAAAGGGTGTACTCACTTCGATACCACCTATGGCTTTACCCTTATAGACAATAGGTACGACGACTTTAAACACAAGGGACTTCTCACTGACATCCATCAGCTGCTTGACACTTAGCTTCTTCAGACTCTGTTTGATCCACGGCTGTGTAGCAAAGACATCATCACCCTTTTGAGTGCTCCATGAACGGTAAAGGTTGATGCCACTGCGATCGATTATCTGAAGATCGCTCCCTTTTACAAGATTGTTCTCCGCAAATGTATTTAAGATAGCATTTACTCTGCTGATGCTACTGCTGAGCCCGATCTTCCCTGTGCGGCGGTCGACTGTCACACTCTGTGCTGAGGCAATAGCAAGTGCTAGTGCCAATTCACGTTTTTTCGAGACAGCCTTGGTAAGTCGCTGACGAAGATCTGACTCTTGCTCCATCATATGTTCAGTATGAAGTCGATTTTCTTGCTGTTGGAGTGTATAGACCTCGAGCAGCAGGTACGCAAGGATACTAAACCCTATAAGGTATAAGACATAAAATATCTTTTTCTCATGCTTAAAGATCCTCCGTAAAAGAGTCATCTCCTCTTTATCGACATCATCCATCTCTACAAGCTCCTGGAATAGTTGTCAATAGAATAGCATTAAACAAAATAAAATATGATTAAAGTCTGCTTTTGAGGATGTTATTATGGAAAAGGGGTAACTATATTAGAGGTGCCCTAAATAGCGCTCCAGGATTATCATCGCAGCGAGTGAGTCGACTCTGCCGTCACGTTTGTAGCGCATAGTACCTTTCATCCGCTCCTCAGCTTCGAGTGATGAGTCACTCTCATCTTGAATATAGAGCGGACCATCATAAGCGACTAGCTTCATGAAATGCTCTACACGACGGCGCATCTCCTCTTCAGAGCTTCCACCCATCGGGATGCCGATGACTACAGCTTCGGCTTCCCACTCATCGATGATCGCTTTGACAGCAGCAGATGCCTGATCACGGTTTTTACGTATTACAGCGTTCAAGGGAGTGACTATAGAGGAGTCAGCACTATAAGCCAGTCCGATGCGTTTAAGCCCCAGATCGATAGCTATAATCCTCATCTATTTACCCAGACAGAAGCTGCCGAACATCTTGTCAAGCATCTCATCATGCTCATATGGCCGGGTGATCGAAGCGATCGCATGGATGGCTTCGTTCATATGAAAAGAGAAGATCTCAAGCTCCTGATCGCTTAATGGCATGACGGCATCAGAGAGATCCTGCACGGCACTCTCTACAGCTTGTATCTGACGGGTTGAGATCAGCATCATCTCATCAGAGTGATCTTTACTGTCCATTATCACCTGCAGTGCTTCTATGAGTGCTGATGCATTGTCTTTACAGTTTAACGATAGCGGGGAGTGATGCAGCAGGAAGGAGCTGTCGAAGTGCTGTTGAAGGTCGCACTTGTTTAGTACCGTGATGATCTCTTTCTCATCACCATACTTCTCCAACAGCTCGACTATCGTCTTGTCTTCACTATCCTCGACACGGCTGCCGTCAAAAAGAGCCACCACGATATCACTCTCCTCGATCGCTTCAATAGAGCGCTCGATCCCGATACGTTCGATCTCATCACCTGATTCACGTATGCCGGCGGTATCTACCATACGGATGAGATGGGTGCCTACACGGATCTGCTCTTCGATCGTATCTCGGGTAGTCCCTGCAATATCGCTGACGATCGCACGATCAAAGTTCAGCATCGCATTAAGCAGTGAGCTTTTCCCTACATTTGGCTTACCGATGATAGCTACTTTAAAGCCCTGCATCAACCCTGCCCTGCTCTTACTAGCTTGCAGTGTACGTGAAAGCGTCTCACTCAGACGCTCCAGACGTGCAGTGATCTGATCGATCAGGTCCTGAGGGAGGTCCTCCTCCGCGTAATCGATCGTCACCTCAGAATAAGCCACGATCTCCAGTAGCTGATCTCGTACATCCTCGACATAAGCTCTAAGCGAACCCTTCATCTGCTTTGCCAGGATCTTCGCAGCATCCTCACTTTTTGCTTCTATAAGCTGTGCGATCGCTTCCGCCTCACTTAGATCGATACGTCCATTAAGAAAGGCACGTTTACTGAACTCTCCAGGGTCAGCTACTCTTGCACCCAGTCTCAGAGCAGCCTTAAGGATCTCCTGTGCGACGATATGACCGCCATGGCACTGGATCTCGATAATATCCTCAGCCGTAAAACTCCTGGGTCCCTCAAAATAGATCACGATCGTCTCATCAAGTAGTTCATCGTTGTCATCAAAGATAGAGGTGAGTGTGGCATAACGCGGTCGAAGTGAGTCTCGTCTGCTAAGTCTCTTAGCGATGGAAAGTGCATCTGTACCGCTTATGCGGATGATGGAGATGGAACCGATACCATGGGCAGTGGCAATGGCTGCAATAGTATCGTTCATAAGATCAGTGGTCGTTGTAACTGTTGATTATGATATATTTCGCACCATCACGCGTCGAACGTATCGCTACATATTTATCGGCGTAGCGGCTTCGCAGTTCACGTAGAGCGATCTGCACCAGTACCCCATCGAGGATCTTCGTCTGTGCTTTCCCGTCTCTATCGATGTTCTCATAGACACCGATAAGATAACGCTGCACAGACTCCTCCTGGTTCTTCAAGAACTCAGCGATCTCAAGACGAAGTTGGACCTGATAAGAGGCGTTGATCCAGTTAAAGAGCATATAGGAGAGTGCTTTATAACGATACCCCTCTTTACCGATAAGCAAGGCTGCATCATCGCCGCCAAACTCAATAAGAAGCGTACTGTCATCATAGACAGAGACGTTGATCACATCGATCACGAAACAGGTCCGCTCAAAGAGCGCATTGATCTTTGTCCCTACTTCTACTGCGACCTCTTCGATGGAGGGTCTATCCTCAAAGAAACTCTCTGTCACACTGGAGTGCTCCGCATAATCATGACGTTTTCTTGCCGCTTCCGGCTCACCCTGATCGGTGACAAAGGTCTGTGGAAGGATGGTCTCGTTGAGTGAGGAGATCTGGGAGATCTTATCTTTGATGAAACTCTTTGCTTTGGCAGTCTCTTTTTTAAACGCTTTGACCGGAGCGATCTCAAAGCCTTTGTCCTTCTCACCTTCATCAGTCGGTTTGACTTCAGAGACTGTGATCGGTGTCTCAGGGGGCTTTTTTTCCACGACCGGAGTCTGTTTCTGTCCATCTTGAGGCATCTTGCAGCTCGCTACGATGATGGCACTCTTTTTAAAGAGCTTCTGTCTCAGTCCACGACCGGGCTGCTGTATGACCTCGACATCTATCTCAGTGATCGAACAGTTCAGCTGTTGCGCTGCTTGTGCATACGCCTCTTCTAGCGAATCTGCTTCAATCTTTATCATTGTCTTTCTCTTTTCCCTGATGCTTTTCAGCCAGGTGCTCTTCATGACGTGTCTCTTTAGCAGCAGCAAAGCTTCTGTTTACCATCCACTGCTGTGCGATCGAGAAGAGGTTGTTCACAAACCAGTAGAGGACAAGCCCTGAAGGGAAAGTGATAAAGAAGAACGTAAAGATCACCGGAAGGAACTTAAAGATCTTCTCCTGCATAGGGTCAGTAAAGTTACTCGGTGTCATCTTCTGCTGGTAATACATAGAAGCACCCATCAGAAGTGGAAGCACATAGAACTGATCCATACGTGAAAGGTCCGTCACCCAGAAGATCCATGGTGCACCCTGGAGTTCGACCGCGTTCAGCAGTACGCGGTAGATAGCAAAGAAGACCGGGATCTGCAGCAGAAGCGGCAGACAACCACCAAGTGGATTGGCATTATGCTTTTTATACATATCCATCACCGCAGCGTTCATACGTTGCGGATCGCCTTTATATTTTGCCTGAAGCTCTTTGACCTTCGGTGCGATCTCCTTCATCCTCTGCATGGAGACCATACCCTTGTATGTCAGCGGGTAAAGTACCATACGGATAAGAAGGGTAAGTGCGA
>JAUWRZ010000252.1 GCA_030610325.1 Sulfurimonadaceae bacterium
AGATACAGGAGAAAAAATAGATATGATGACATTAGTGACTGGAGGAGCCGGATATATTGGTTCACATGTGGTAAAGCAGCTTCTTGAGACGACTAAAGATGAGATCTTGGTCATCGATAACCTTTCGACTGGTACACAGGGACGTCTTGATACCCTTCAGGCTATCCGTCCATTCACCTTTATTAGACAAGACCTCAATGAGTGGGAGAAGTTAGAGACTCTCTTTAACAGTTATGATATAGGGGCCATCTTACATTTTGCTGCCTTCATCGTCGTACCAGAGTCGGTCAGTGAACCTCTGAAATACTATATGAACAATACGGTGAACACTACAAAACTGATCGATATCGCTATGCGACATGATGTCAAGAAGTTTATCTTCTCTTCTACAGCAGCTGTTTACGGAGAGCCTGAGACTCCACAGGTAAGTGAGATGACAGCGACCGAACCGATAAACCCTTATGGTATGAGTAAACTGATGAGTGAGAACGTCTTGCGTGATGCGACACGTGCTCAACAGGATTTCAAACATGTCATCTTCCGTTATTTCAATGTCGCGGGTGCCGCTATAGATGGGACTATTGGGCAGTCTTTTCCCAATGCGACGCACCTTATTAAAGTCGCTGCTCAGACGGCTCTTGGAAAACGCGAGGAGATCTTTGTCTTTGGGACTGATTATGATACGCCCGATGGTACAGCGATCAGAGACTATATCCATGTGGAAGACCTTGCAGCCGCGCATCTAAAAGCCCTGGGCTATCTTGATACGAGTGAGAGTAACACCTTTAATGTGGGTTACGGACATGGGTTTAGTGTCAATGAAGTACTTGCAACGATGAAAGAGGTAAGTGAGATCGATTATAAGATAACGATGAATCCTCGAAGAGCGGGTGACCCGGCTCAACTTATCTCAAATAACAGTAAGATCAAAGAGTTGATGGGATGGCAGTCCAAGCATGACAGCATCGCACTTATCTGTAAGACAGCATTGGATTGGGAGAGACAGATATAGATATCTTAAAATGTTAAATTACGTTCTAATTTAATAAACATTTTATGTTAAATAATATAAAATAACATTTAACAAAAAATAATCCTTTGAAGATCGTTGTCACAGGATCTAAATTGAGAGGTCTACAAGTATGAAAAAGATACTCATCGTTTTCGGTACCCGTCCAGAAGCCATAAAGATGGCACCGCTTGTCAAAGCATGTCAGGCAGAATCAGGTCTAGAGACAGAAGTGTGTGTGACTGCTCAGCATCGGGAGATGCTTGATCAGGTACTGAACATCTTCGATATAACACCGGACTATGACCTCGATATCATGAAGCAGGGACAGGATCTTTATGATATTACTTCACGTGTCCTGGTGGGTATGCGTGATGTCCTTACCGAGTCCAGACCCGATGTAGTACTTGTCCATGGCGATACGACGACTACGCTGGCTGCTTCTCTCGCAGCGTTTTATCAGAAGATCAAGGTCGGACATGTCGAAGCAGGATTACGTACAGGGGATATCTATAGCCCGTGGCCTGAAGAGGCAAATCGTCAGTTGACATCACAGATCACTACGTATCATTTTGCGCCGACACAGACGAGTAAGGAGAACCTCCTTAAAGAGAACATCGATGGTGATAATATAATCATCACAGGTAATACTGTCATCGATGCACTCTTTCTCGCACTGGATAAGATCGATAAAGATCAGGTGTTGGAGACAAAGATAGTCAATACACTGAAAGCTCAATACCCATTTGATATAAATAAGCGACTGATCCTGGTCACAGGCCATAGACGCGAGAACTTCGGACAGGGTTTTATCAATATATGCCAATCCCTTAAGAACCTTGCTCAGGACAATCCAGAGGTTGAGATCGTCTATCCGGTGCATCTGAACCCAAATGTCCAAAAGCCGGTCCACGAGATACTTGAGTCAGTGGAAAATGTCTATTTGATCGACCCCTTGGAGTATGAACCCTTTATCTATCTGATGGAGAAAGCATACTTTATCATCACTGATAGTGGTGGTGTCCAGGAGGAAGCACCAAGTCTTGGTAAACCGGTACTGGTCATGCGTGACACTACCGAACGACCTGAAGCATTGGATGCAGGTACAGTCAAGCTTGTGGGGACTGATCCCGATCAGATCATCACAGAAGCGCAAGTGCTTTTAGACGATAAAGGTGCTTATGAAAGCATGTCAAAAGCGCATAATCCCTACGGAGATGGTAAAGCTTCACAGAGGATCGTGGATTTCCTGATAAGTGGATAAAGAGTTCAAGGGAATAGATGTGAAACTACAATGAAAAACGATATAATATAACAAAAAAAGGAATCAAGACCATGGATTTACAGGAATCAGTAACAAAACTCTCTCAAGACCGCCCTTCCGTCTGTGTCATCGGCCTAGGTTACATAGGTCTACCTACAGCTGCCCTATTGGCAAACAGAGGCCATGTCGTCCATGGTGTGGATGTGGTACAGAGTACGGTGGATACGATCAATGAGGGGAACATCCATATCGTCGAGCCTGACCTTGATACCTTTGTCCGCTCTGCCGTGAACTCCGGTAACCTTAAAGCTGACACCAAACCGCAGGAGTCTGATGTCTTTGTCATCGCAGTCCCTACACCGTTTCATGAAGGGTATGTCCCAAATATCGATTATGTCATCTCAGCGACTGAAGCGATCGCCCCTTACATCAAAGAGGGTAATATAGTCATCCTTGAGTCTACTTCTCCAGTAGGTACCACTGATACAGTAGCCAAAGTACTTAAAGACAATGGTGTAGACACGACCAAGGTCCATGTGGCTCATTGCCCGGAACGTGTCTTACCTGGACAGATCATGCGTGAGTTGGTCGAGAACGACCGGATCGTCGGTGGTATCAACGATGCTGCGACACAAGCGACGGCTGAGTTCTACAGGACCTTTGTCAGTGGAGCGGTCCTTGAGACAGATGCGAAGACGGCAGAGATGTCAAAACTCACCGAGAACAGCTACCGGGACACGAACATCGCGTTTGCGAACGAGCTCTCTATCCTCTGTGATAAGTTCGATATCAATGTCTGGGAACTGATCAGACTGGCTAACCGTCACCCTCGTGTGGATATCTTGCAGCCAGGTACGGGAGTCGGGGGACACTGTATCGCCGTAGACCCATGGTTCATCGTCCATAAAGGCGGTGATGATGCCAAGATGATCCGTACCGCAAGAGAAGTGAACAACTATAAGACAGAGTGGGTAGTAGAGAAAGTGAAAAATGCGGCACTCTCTTTTGAGAAAGAGCATGGACGTGAAGCAGTGATCGCCTGTATGGGGCTTGCTTTCAAACCAGATATCGATGATCTCAGAGAGTCTCCGGCACTGTATGTGACGAGAAGTCTGTTCGCAGCCGGTCTTAGTGTATTGGCAGTAGAACCAAATATCAAAGGCTTTGATGAGTTTGAGATCATCAAAGACGCAGAAGCGATCAATAAGTCAGATATCATCGTCTACCTGGTAGCTCATCATGAGTTTAAAGGTATTGAGATCTTTGGAAAAGAGATCTTTGACTTTTGTGGAGTGACGAACGGAGCAGATTCAAAGACATGGGTCTTACCAATATAATATAGGGAACAATATATGAAAATAGCAATTGCGGGAACAGGGTATGTAGGGCTATCCAACGGGATACTTTTAGCACAACATAATGAAGTAGTCGCTCTTGATATCGTCCCTGAGAAGATCAATATGTTAAACAAGAAGATATCACCTATTGAGGATGTGGAACTCGAGGATTATCTTAGTAACGCAGAGTTGGACTTTACTGCTACTTTAGATAAAGAGAAAGCCTACAAGGGTGCGGATTTTGTGATAATCGCCACTCCGACTGATTATGATGAACAGTCAAACTATTTTAATACCAAGTCGGTAGAGTCAGTCATAAAAGATGTCATGAGTATCAATCCGGATGCGACGATGGTCATCAAATCGACGGTACCAGTTGGTTATACGAAACATATTCGAGAAGAGCTGGGTAGTGAGAACATTATCTTCTCGCCTGAGTTCCTAAGAGAGGGAAAAGCACTTCATGACAATCTTTACCCTTCACGTATCATCGTTGGTGAGA
>JAUWRZ010000165.1 GCA_030610325.1 Sulfurimonadaceae bacterium
ATGAAGACTCCTGGAGCATCGAGGAGCTCTCTGAACTGCGTATTGTCTCGCAAGCTATTGATATAGTCATCGGAGCTGCGATCAAGGAGAACGGTCGTACCTATAATAGCGCACTCTATTTCAGCGGTGGTGAGCTTCTCCATATGCATCATAAAGTCCATCTTCCCAATTACGGGATGTTTGAAGAGGCCCGCTACTTCTTTAAAGGTGAGAGTATCGAGACATTTGATACAAAGGCCGGAAGGACAGCGATGCTCGTCTGTGAAGACCTCTGGAGAGCTGACTCGATCGCGACACTCGCTGCAGAGAAGCCCGACATCATCTATGTCATAGCAAACTCTCCCGCACGTGACTTTAGCGATGAGGGTCTGTTAATAGAGCAGCAGTGGGATGCGATCTTAAAGTCCACTGCGCTATTGTGTAGTGCCTATGTAGTCTTTGTCAACCGTGTAGGTTTTGAGGATGGTCTTGGTTTCTGGGGTGGTAGCCGCGTCATCACACCGACCGGAGAGATCGAGTATCAGCTTGAGAGATCTGAGCCTTCAGTAAGGACAGTAAAACTCAATCGATCTCTGCATGCAGTACAAAGATGGATGGCAAAGATCGATTGATATCTAAAAAGGTGAATCAATGAAACAGTTATTTCTAATGATCAGTAGTGTGCTCTTATTGACGGTATCGCTTAGTGCCAATGAACGTGATATTCATAATTATCAGGAAAACTTTTGTAAAGACGTCCCGACTGCCGAGTTGCAGAAGCAGTACAATACAGTCTCTACAGAGCAGGATACGATGATAAGTCATGGTGCAGAAGTGTGCAGCAGTGCAACAGAGACTTTTAACACGATGGAAGCCAAACGTGTGGGTAGAAAGCTTTACGATGATTGCGAGTCCTACCGACATGGAAAGGTCAGAAAAGAGATCCATAAGAACAAAGTGATCATTAAGGCGATCGAGCGTGAGCTAAAGAGCCGTGATGCCTTTAAACAGTAAGACGGAGTGAGATGAAGTTAGCTATTATGGGCGCTATGCCTGAGGAGATCGCACCTATTTTGGAGCGAGTAGGTGACTATAAGGTCACCAAGAGAGCAGGTAACAGCTATTACGAGTGTAGTTTTGGCGGGCATGAGCTTGTCATCGCCTACTCAAAGATCGGTAAGGTCTTCTCTGCATTGACGGCAGCGACGATGATCGAGAGTTTTGGTGCACAGAAGATGCTTTTCAGTGGTGTAGCCGGTGCGATCAGCAGTGATCTCTCTGTCGGTGATCTGATCATCGCGACGAGACTCTGTCAGCATGATCTTGACATCACGGCCTTTGGGCATCCTCATGGTTTTGTCCCGGAAGGTGCTCAGTTCATCGATACTGATGACACACTCAATGCTACTGCGTTGCAAGTAGCCAAAGAGATGGATATCGTTCTGAAAGAGGGTGTGATAGCGACAGGCGACCAGTTTGTCGCTGACCCTGTCCGTAAGACATTCATCGAAGAGACTTTTAATGCCGATGCTCTTGAGATGGAGGGTGCATCTGTAGCGGTTGTCTGTGATGCTCTTGATATCCCTGTCTTTATTCTCCGGGCTATCAGCGATGCGGCAGATACGGATGCCAGTTTTGATTTTGATGCCTTTTTAGACAGCTCGGCCAAGGTCAGTGCAGATTTCATCATGAAGATGGTAGAGAAGATTGCCTAAAAAGCCTGCACTTAAACTCTCTAAGAAGATCATGCGTCAACTTGGACGTACAAACGCAGCGTTCGGCCTGATAGAAGAGGGCGATAAGATCCTGGTCGGTCTGAGCGGTGGCAAAGACTCATTGACTATGGTCCATGCCCTCAAAGAGCAGCAACGGCGCGCCCCTTTTCATTTTGAGTTTCTTGCCATAACCGTTGCCTATGGGATGGGTGAACAGTTTGAGGAACTCTCGGAACATTGTAAGAAGTACGACATCCCTCATGAGGTCTATGATACCAATATCTATGATACTGCCAAAGAGAAGATACGAAAGAACTCTTCATACTGTAGCTTTTTCTCTCGTATGCGTCGGGGTGCGCTCTATGGCGCGGCGGAGAAGTATGGTTGTAATAAGGTGGCTCTTGGTCATCATCTCGATGATGCGGCTGAGAGTTTTTTTATGAACCTTATCTATAATGGCCATATGCGCTCCCTTGCACCAAAGTATAAAGCGGGAAATGGACTGGTAGTCATCCGTCCGTTAATACAACTGCGTGAACGTCAACTTGCAGCTGCAGCGATCGAGAACAAGATGCCGACTATCGGTGATGAGGCCTGTCCTTCGTTGCGATTCGATGTTAAGATGCCACATGCGAGAGCCTCGATGAAGGTGATGCTTGCCGAGATGGAAGAGAAGTATCCTGACCTTTTTGTCTCTGTCAACGCTGCTTTCGGGCATATCTCCGAAGAGAGCTTCTTCGATCCGGAGCGTTTTTCACTTTGATATGGGAGTCTGTCGGGTCTGCCCGATCGAGATGAAGATCTCTCATAATACGATAGATCTTCTTCGAGACTTTGAATAAACTTAAAGATCTCTTCCTGACGAAACAAATTCAAGTAAATAGACTATAATCCCGACAAAATATAATATGGGTGCCTCTAAAAACGCTGATGATATACAGGGTTATTAACGCTGCCCATACATTAAAGGATTATTATGAGTATTGATGTCTATCCCGATAAAGCGATGCTGGAAGATTCAGATATGGTCATCGTAGATATACGTACAAGTCCAGAGTGGCAGCAGACTGGTATTGTCCCAAATGCGAAGTGCATCACCTTTTTTGATGAGAGTGGCAATTATGATGTCGAAGCGTTCTTAAAGAGTATGGATGAACTTGGTGGTAAAGCTCAGAAGATAGGTCTGATCTGTCGTACCGGCTCACGTACTTCTCAGGTCGCAAACTTTATGGACCAAGAGGGTTATGATGTGAAAAACCTTGCCGGTGGCGTTATGAAGTTGATGCGCGAAGGGTACAAACTCACACCATACAAGTAGTGATCAGTGGGTGTCTATATACCCCTGTTCGGGTAGCTGTTCAGGCATCTCAGCAGGCGTGTTCTCGACTGGGACCGCTTTCTCCTCACATCCCAAAAACATCACCATCAAGAGTATGACTATAGTGGCTTTAGCCATGGAGTGGACCTCCTTTGAGAGGCAGGGGCCTCTTTTTTTCTTCACGGACCTTCTCTGCTTTTTCGTAGTCAGCCTTAAGCGTACTTATGAACTCCAGCATACTCAGCTGGTACGTCGTAGTGTCTTCATCAGTACTGCATTCGATGATGGGATGGAGCTGAGCCGGGTCAAGTTTTTTGGCATAACGGGGCACGACTTTGAGGTCATGAACGATGTGGTTGACAAGCCTATCGATATCGAGTCCATTATCATCATGGACTTTTTTTACGTACTCTCTTGTCGTCAACGTAAGTGTATTGGCGCGATCTTCGTCAGCATAGATGTCCATGCCGGCTTTTGTGACAAGGTCAAACTCACATTCATCTGCATTCTCGTTTGCCGCGATGATCATGGCAAATACCTTCGCACGGAACTCAAGCGAACTATGATGGTAGATGAAGATCTCACGAAATGCATTCGCGAAATGGTGTTTGAATTTTGAGCCAAAGCCCATTGACTCTCCTGTGAGGTATGCGTGGTATTCCTGCAAGTATCTTCGTGCTATTATAGCGCAAAAGGTGTTTAATGCAACAGATCTTTCTAGTGATATTCGGGTTGTTTTCTCTTCTGTTTTCGGGCTGCTCTGTAGCGCCCAAGCCGTTAATGCATCAGCCGGCATGCGATAAGGGTATCTACGCCATAAAAGGTTCACAATGTCTAGATAATGATCGACTCATAGAGAGACTCGAACGCTATGATGTGATCTTTATAGGTGATCATCATACGGAGAAAGAGCCACATACCTTTACTGCGACTCTTATCGAAAGTCTGCATGCCAGCGGTTTTACCATCCATCTTGCAAATGAGTGGTTCGTACCTGAGGACCGCACAGTGTTACAGCACTATATGCAAGAGGGCTATGATGGGAACTTTACCGAAGAGATCGGATGGGAGAAGAAAGCGGGTTATGACTTTAGCCAGTATGAGCCTATCTATGATGCGGTGCGTGAGAGTGGTGGTGCGCTGTATGGTATCAATCTGACTAAAGTGTCCAGAAAAAAGATCTCTGATGCCAATCTTACTGGTATGAGCAGTGAGGAGAGAACGTTCTTTGATGGTCTCGATCTCAACGTCTCAGCGCATCGTCAGCTACTTGATCCCTACTTCTCTCATTGCCATGGCCTCAGAAAAGGTGAGGATGCTGCGACATGCAAAGAGCGGATGTACCGTGTACAGGTGGCGTGGGACACAAAGATGGCTCAAGAGAGTGCGAAGTTAGTCGAGCAAGTGTTACAAGAGCCAAAAGCAAAACTGCTTATCTTTGTCGGAGCTATGCACCTTAGTGATGATCTGGGTGTAAATATGCGATTCTCTCGTCTTTCCAACCTTCCTTATGTTACTATTCTTCCAGAGATAAGTTCACAGACGGGCTACCCAAATGCAGAGGCAGATTACCTTTTTCTGTATACACCTCCAGAAAGTCCCCTCTAAAGTTTCGAAGTCTGATAATGCCATAGTCCTGCATCCAGCTGATGCCTATTTACCATACCCCGAGCATAGAGCAGTCTGGTTCACTGCTTCTATGTCGAGGGAGAGACCAGGAGAAGAGATATGAATTTACCCGCCATCACCATTCCCGTAGAGATACCATTTGAAGTCCCCCTTTTACTGCATCCAGTCGTAGCGCATTTTGCGATAGTCATCCCTGTCATCGTATTGATCTTGGAGATCACAAATCTCTATTTCAAACGACGTTCATTAAATATCTTGTCATTCTCATTCCTGTTTTTGACTATTCTCCTTTTTGCCGGACTGTATGTGACCGGATCGGCAGATGGAAAAGAGGCTTATCCACTTCTAGCTGATGCTGGGCAGGCGGAACTTAAAGAGCATAAACTGTTGGGGACCTATCTGGTCTACGCTTCTTTAGTACCGATCGTGTTTAAGACGATCGCTGTATTGGTGAAGAACAAATGGGCTAAGATCATCTATTTCCTGGTCCTAATAGGCTTTTTGGCTGTCAACTTCATCCAGGGTAAAGAGGGTGGCGAACTGGTCTATGAGCATGGAGCTAATGTAAAAGTCGTCCAGGAGTATGAGGATAAGCTTGGAGTAGCCGAAGATGAGATGTATGAGGTCGAAGAGGGTTACGAAGAGGAGATAGATGCACTCAAAGCTGCTCACCAGGAAGAGATCGATGCTCTTAAAGCTGAGATGGCGGCTGCAGCTGAATCAGCAGTCGAAGCTGTGCCTGAAGCCACGCCTGAGGCGGTAGAAGAAGCTTCTGCCGTAGTCGAAGAGGCGGCTGCAGAAGTGACGCAAGAAGCAGAGACAGCTTTAGAAGAGGTCGCTGAAAAAGCTTCAGAGGCAGCGGTGACTGAAGAGGTCGAGAAAGTCACAGA
>JAUWRZ010000055.1 GCA_030610325.1 Sulfurimonadaceae bacterium
AGTCTACGAGATGTTCAGAAATGCGGTGAAACTGGAGACGGCGTGGGGTCAGTATATCACTCAGGGTCAGATCCTGGGGCTTACTGATGCTATTGTCGAGCAGTACATCAAGTACCTTGCTGATGATCGCTTGAGCGCAGTCGGTTTTGATAAGATCTATCATGTCGAACATCCGATCAAGTGGGTAGATGACTTTGCGAAGTTCAATGATCAGAAGACAAACTTCTTTGAGGGTACAGTCACGAACTACTCCAAAGGAAGCCTTGACTTTGGCGATGACTGGTAGATGAAGACCCCTAGAGAAACGGACTCCAAGAGCGACGGTCAACGTCCTCTTATCTCCCTTCGATACACGACCACCTCTGACTACGATGAAAACCTCGCAACACTACTCTCCCTGATAGATGACACACCCTCTGATGCCCTTGTAGTAGCACCGGAAGTCTGCTTGACTAACTTTGACTATGAGCATTTCGACGAGGCAGCTGACTTCACTCCCAAAGCACTTGAGACACTGTTCGAGCATCTTGGTAAGCGTATCATCGTCCTGACGGTGATCGAGAGACGTAGTGATGGCATCTACAATGTCGCAAAAGTGCTGTTTGAGGGCAGGGTGGTACATGAGCAGGCGAAGGCCAGACTTTTTAGATTTGGCGGTGAGCATGGCTACTTTAAAGAGGGTAGTGATGATGAGATCGTCTTGTTTGAGGTAGACGGTATACGTATGGGTCTGCTCATCTGTTTTGAACTGCGTTTCAAGTCGCTGTGGCAGCGACTTGAAGGAGCAGATATCATCGTAATGCCAGCACAATGGGGAGTCCTTAGAAGAGAGAACCTCATAGTGCTCACAGAGGCACTTGCTGTGATGAACCAGTGTTATGTGGTCGTGAGTGATACCTCTAATGAGGAGATGACCGGTGAATCCGGTATCATCACACCTTTTGGTGTCGCGACACGTAATGGCAGTGAGCTGAGCCTGGAAGTCAAATACAATAGAAACGAGGTGCGTAAGATGCGTCGCTATTTAGATGTGGGGATCGATGCTTAATCATATTACCGCGATCAAGACACGCCGTCTGGCAGATGATATAGACAAGAAGTTCAAGTTAAGCAAAGATGTAAAAGAGGCGATAGAGAAGACAGACAGAGAAGCTTTTGTCCCGACTGGTTTTAGACACAATGCCTATAAGCTTGATGCTCTGCCAATAGGAGCACAGCAGTGGATAAGTTCACCACTGACAGTTGCGAAGATGACAGAGTACCTCTCTCCAAAAGGCGCAGACCGAGTCCTTGAAATAGGGTGTGGGAGTGGTTATCAGGCGGCAGTCCTTGCTCATCTCTTTCGGGGTGTGTTCACCATCGAGCGGATCGAACCACTGATGGTCGAGGCTAAGAGGCGTTTTAGGCACTTACGTATCAACAACATCCATACTCGGACTGATGATGGTCAAAATGGCTGGGTACAGTACGCGCCGTACGATCGCATACTCTTCTCAGCCTCTGCGAAAGTAATACCGAAAAAGATCATCGATCAGCTAAAACCGGAGGGCATCCTGGTCGCTCCGGTAGAGAAGGGCGGTAAGCAGGTGATCACGCGTTTTGTAAAAAGAGCGGGCAGACTTATCGAAGACCAGCTCGAAGAGTGTGAGTTCGTCCCTATCTTGAATGGTGTACAGAAGTGATGCAGCGACTCTGGAACGAGAAGTTCTCTCGCGAAGGGTATCTCTATGGAAAAACACCAAATGTTTTTCTTTCGTCATATATCGATGGACTTGATTCATCTTCGTCTATCCTGTTCTTAGGCGAAGGGGAGGGGCGAAATGCCTGTTATGCAGCGATGCATGGTCATAGTGTCATAGCGCTTGATGCATCTGATATAGGTCTAAAAAAGGCACAGGAGCTTGCGTCTGATCTGGATGTCGATATCAAGACATTACATATCGATCTCACTCATTGGGAAACAGAAGTACACTACGACGCTGTTATGACCTCATTCTTGCATCTTAAAGAGCCTCTGCGGACTTTGGCCTTCGGTAAGGCCATTAGCGCTTTAAAGCCCTCTGGCGTCTTTGTAGCAGAGTTCTTTTCTATTAAACAGCTTCCCTTGCAAAGTGGTGGCCCAAAAGACCCGGAGCTGCTCTATACGGTCGCCTCGTTGAAAGAGATCCTTGACCGTAGTGATACAGAGATCGTACGACTTGAAGAGGTGGTCGATTCACTCGATGAGGGCAGGGGACATCAGGGAGATGCGGAGTTGATCCGTGTAGTAGTCCGTAAAAGATGAAGTCTCTACTGTTTGTCTGTCTGGGTAATATCTGCCGCTCACCACTTGCTGAAGGCATCGCAAAGAAGATAGCTGATGAACGTGGGCTGGATATACACATAGACTCTGCTGGTACAGGTAGCTGGCATGTAGGTGAGTCTCCGTGTAGCGACTCCATCAAAGTCGCTAAGAGTCATGGTGTAGATATCTCACGTCAACGAGCACGCCAGGTCATGAAAGAGGACTTTGAGCGTTTTGAGCTGATCATTGCACTCGATGAGAACAACTATAACGACCTCAAACGTCTTGGTGCCAGGTCGTTAGTAAAGCTGGGTTCGTTTGGTCATGACGGTGAGGATGTCCCGGATCCTTACTTCTTTCCAGGGTATGAAGGGTTTGATAAAGTCTATACGATGATAGAGTCTTGTCTGAGTGTACTGTTTGATGAGAATGGTCAGTGAGTGAGCAGAAGTAAGAGCGAGTGTCAGGCCTTGGGGTCTGATACATGACTCATTTAGATAACATCCACTGTTTGCAGACTCTCTTTACTCTGAAAAAGGGAGCTCTTCATATTTTATAGAGTCACCCAGCATATAGATCACTGAATCAGCCGCAGAGTCCAGAGAACGATAATCCCCAAAGAGAAGTCCACACTCACTATCTTCAAACAAGATACTAACGCCATCACTCATATCGACAAACGCAAGCTTCTTATCATCGATCAGACGAGCATCATAGATACCGCTTATCTCAAAGGCTATGTTTATCCAGTCAAAGCCACGGTTTCTATCTTGTACGGAGAAGGTGAGGGTGAAGGTCGTGGGGTCCTGCATGATGATGGAGCGAAGTTCTCCACCTTTGGTATGCTCTATACGTTCAAGTAGGATAGATGCAGACGAGGATATAAGTGGTCTCATCCTACTGACACCCCACGCACTCCATAGAGCGGTCCTCTACATCACTTACCGCCTCAGGAGATTGACTGCGCAGATAGTAGGTCGACTTAAGACCAAGTCGCCAAGCGAGGGTATAGATCTCATTGAGGTATCTGCCGCTTGCCTTATCGAGCGTTATGAAGATGTTAAGACTCTGACCCTGGTCTATCCATTTTTGGCGGATAGAAGCAGCTTTGATCAAAATGGTCTGGTCAAGGTCGTAAGCAGGAGTATAGTACTCCCATGTCTCTGGACTCAGCCTAGGTGCGACGACCGGGATAAGTCCGGAGAGGTTCTCCTCATACCACTTGCGCTTATAGACCGGTTCGATCGCCTGAGTAGTCCCGGTAAGGATGGAGATGGAACTAGTCGGTGCGATGGCCATAAGGTAACCGTTTCGCATCTTCTGACTTTTTACCTTCTCACGAAGTATTTCCCAATCATAAGTCGAAGCGAAAAGACCGCCACGATCTATAAGGTTTAACACTTCTGCGTTAGCGTGGTCCATAGGGAAGATACCCCGACTCCATTTAGAGCCGTCAAACTCAGGATAGGCACCTTTCTCTGCCGCTAGGTCAGAAGAGGAGTTGATAGCGTTATAACTGACTGCCTCCATCACTTCGTCTATCTTATCAAAGTGCTCCTGTGTCCCCCAGCTGATAGCTTTCTCCGCTAACATCTGTGCTTCACCCATAACACCAAGACCGACAGATCGGCTTCGCATATTGGTACGTTTCACTTTTTCGAGTGGATAGAAGTTAAGGTCTATCACGTTGTCTAACGCCCGCATTGCGATCGGTACGATACGTTCGATATCTTCTTTGGTGTTGATACGTGATAGGTTGATAGAGGCAAGGTTACAGACTGCGGTAGCTCCATCGATCTTCTCTTTTTCGACGATGTAGATCTGACGTCCGTTGATGGAGTCGAGTGCTGTCACTTTGTTAGCAGGTTTTGTTATACCGCTGTCAACAGTGACCATCTCATGCTCTTCAAAAGTAAGAAAGTCGCCATCTTCAAATTTGAGTTTGGTGAGGTAGTGATTAGGCTGTGTGTTCTGGAAGATCTCTGTACAGAGGTTTGAACTGCGGATAGTCCCGTAATGATCATTGGGGTTAGCGCGGTTAGCATTGTCTTTAAAGCAGAGGAAAGGACTTCCTGTCTCAAAGTAACTGGTGAGTATCTTCTTCCAAAGGTCTTTGGCTTTGGTGTACTCTTTGACGATGCTCTCGTCTTGTTCGAGTTCAAGATAACGCTTCTCAAACGCATCACCATGAAGACGGCTTAGATCAGGACAGTCGTGTGGATCGAACATGGTCCACATGGCATCTGCGATGACTCGTTTCATAAAGATATTGTTTAACCACATAGAGGGGAAAAGGTCATGTGCACGTCGACGCTCTTCACCGGAGTTCTTCTTCAGGTCGAGGAAGTCATTGATGTCGATGTGCCACGGCTCAAGATAGACAGCTATTGCCCCTTTACGTGTACCAAGCTGATCTACAGCGATAGCTATGTCGTTAGTGATCTTCAAGAAAGGAACGGTCCCTCCTGCAGCATGTTTGTGATTGTCGATGGATGAACCCATAGCACGGACATTGGTCCAGTCCCAGCCTATGCCGCCACCAAACTTGGAGAGCAGGGCCATCTCTTTGTAGGCATCAAAGATCCCTTCGATGTTATCGGGTGTCGAACCTATATAACATGAGCTAAGTTGATGGCGGGTAGTACGTGCATTAGAGAGGGTAGGTGTCGCCAGCATCACTTCAAACTTGGAGACCATGTCGTAGAACTTGATGGCCCACTCCTGTGGCTTCTCCTCATTTTGTGCGAGGAACATCGAGATCGCCATGAACATATGTTGGGGAAGCTCTATTGGCTTACCTTCTCTATCTTTGATAAGATAACGATCATAGAGTGTCTTGACACCCAGGTAGTTGAACTGAAGGTCACGCTCTGGTCTGATGTGTTTGTCCAACTCCTCAAGGTCGTACTTCTCCTTAAGGCCAAGGAGGATCCGTCCCTCTTTCTCACCACGTTCAAAGTACGTCAGCAGGGGAGTGTATCCGGTATAGTTATTGACAGTATGATAGAGGTCATATAGAAATAGTCTCGAAGCGACAAAGGTCCAGTTTGGCTCATCAATATCGATCTTGTCGACAGCAGTCTTTATCAGTGTCTCTTGGATCTCTTTAGAAGAGATGCCATCACGAAACTGTATCTGAGCATCGACTTCGAGTTCGCTTTGTGAGACATTACTCAGCCCTTTGACGGCAGCAGAAGTATACTTTTGTATCTTGGAGATATCAAGAGGTTCGCGCCGTCCATTGCGCTTAATAATGGTGATCATGTACTTTCCTTATACGGTGTATAATCTGTTTATTTCTATTTTATCTTACTTAAAAACACGTTCGAATATCTTATCCACATTCTTAGTGTAATAGCTATAGTCAAAGCAGTCTCGTATCGCTTCTTCACTCAGACTGTTACGCAACTCCTCATCATCAAGAAGGTACTGAAGGTAGAGACTCTCTCCCTCTTCGTTTACTGCAGATCTACCTTGTTGCAGGCCTTCCCAGACCTGCATGGCATTACGCTGGACGATGCTGTATGCATCTTCACGTGAGACACCTTGTTTAGGGAGTTCGAGTAGTACTCGTTGAGAGAAGACAAGGCCTCCTGTCAGGTTCAGGTTCTTCATCATGTTCTCAGGGTAGACCACAAGGTTGGCTATGACATTGTTCATGCGGTGGAGCATAAAGTCTGTGGTTATGAACGCATCCGGTAACCAGAAGCGTTCGACAGAACTATGTGAGATGTCATGTTCATGCCAGAGTGCGACATTCTCCATAGCAGGATTGGCATAGGCGCGGATCACGCGTGCCAGACCTGTGATGTTCTCTGTCAAAATAGGGTTACGTTTGTGTGGCATAGCAGAAGAACCCTTCTGGCCTTTTGCAAAGAACTCCTCACACTCATACACTTCAGTACGTTGCCAGTGACGGACTTGAACGGCAAACTTCTCAACAGAACTGGCCATCAGAGCCAGGGCAGTAGCCAAACGTGCATAACGATCACGCTGGATGACCTGGTTGGACGCTGGGGCTGCTTTGAGGCCTAACTCCTCACATGTGTACTCTTCGAGCTCTAACGGAGCGTGAGCAAAGTTACCCATAGCACCGGACACTTGACCTACTGCTATAACATCGAGAGTCTGCTCCAGGTTCTCAAGATGACGTGCCATCTCGTCATACCAGACTGCTAACACAAGACCAAACGTGATCGGCTCACCATGTATGCCGTGAGAGCGTCCGACCATCAGTGTCATCTTCTGCTCATAAGCTCGTTTCTTGATCGACTCCATGATCATCTTGACATCTTCGATGACTAGAAGCAGTGAGCTTTTCATCTGTACAGCGACAGCAGTATCGATAGTGTCTGAAGAGGTCATGCCATAATGGAACCAGCGACTCTCATCACCAAGCGTCTCTGAGACAGAGGTGGTGAATGCTATGAGGTCATGTCGGGTAACAGCTTCGATCTCATCAATACGTGCTATATCGAAGTCAGCGTTCTTAACGATGTTATCTGCATCTTCATCTGGGATAAGCCCAAGTCTGTTCCATGCCTTGACTACCGCTTTCTCAACATCAAGCCAAGCCTGGTATTTTGCCTGCATCGTCCACTTGGAGCTCATCTCTTCACGAGAGTATCTTTCTATCATCAGTCTTTACCTTTACTAAATAAAATGAGAGTCATGTTTGTGTTAGAATGCCACACAATAAGGGCACCTCTAATAAGCCCTGATGATATACAGGGTTTTTAGAGGTGCCCTTAATACTAACCAGGTAACGAAGCAAGTGCTTTTTTGCCTGGCTTTTTAAGTCTTTTATAATATCCAAGTGACTCTAATAAAGGGTTTAGATCAAGGGAGTATCAGCATGCCTTTTGTAGTAAAAAAGTTATATGCACCTCATAAGATGAAGGCCTTTCTCTTTCTTATAAAAGAGCTTGGTTATACACAAAAACAGGCTCAAAGTCAGATCTCCCGAGGACGGATATCTATCAATGGTAGTCCAATGGTCAATGCTGCCGGTTATGTTGATGGTGAGTTTGAGTTTGTCTGTTTTAAGCCTATCAGTAAGGGTCTGAAGCCTCTCTTTATCACACCTCTGTTTGCCCTGTTTGATAAGCCGAGTGGCGTACTTGTCCACCCACAAAGCCGTAATACACCTTACTCACTTATTGATGAGATACGCTTTCATTTTGGTAGTGATGCTAACATCACTCACCGTATTGATCAGGAGACAAGTGGTCTGGTATTGGCTGCGCGTGACAAGAAAAGTGAACGAGACCTTAAGATGATGTTCGAAGCAAGAGAGATGCAGAAGCACTACCTAGCATTAGTACATGGACATGTTTCACGTGAAACATCGATAGAAGAACCACTGCTTAGAAAAGAAGATAAGAGTGCCTTAGTACGTATGATAGTCAAAGTAGATAGTGAAGGTAAACAAGCTAAAACGGAGATCGAACCACTGCGCTATTTTCCAGATAAAGATATGACACTGATAAAGGCCAAACCTTTTACAGGCAGACAGCATCAGATACGTGTACATCTGTTTCACGTGAAACATCCTATTGTGGGCGATCCTATCTATGGTCAGAAAGAGGAGAACGTACTTCGATTTTTGGACAAGGAGATAACAGCAGATGAACGTTTACGACTCAGTGGCGCAACGCGACTCCTGCTCCATGCATCACAACTAGACTTTGAGTACAAAGATAATCATTACAGTATTCACTCTAAAGAAGATTTCATTACTGAGGCTTTCCGAGCAATGGCTATTGCTCAAGAGTAGGGCTGTTGATAAACAGTCGTGAAATATTTGTTCTTCCAGATTTGATGTTAGTTTATATGTATGTGTTTATCAGAGTCAAAGATATTTGCTAAGTGTTATAGAGTAGATGAGCTTAATAAGTATTTGTAAGTAGGGAGATCACATCGATGTTAGTAGCTTCTAAATAAGTAAATATGTTCTACTCAATAAGACTCTTTTATTAAATACTCTCTCCTGTTATTAGGCTTTCTTTAACTCCCTATAGTACGTACTCGGAGTGGTATAGATTTGATGGAGAGTCGATCTGTATAGAGTTATAATAGTAGCTGTTTCGAAGTTATCATCTGTTAGGAAGAGAAAAAATGACAATAGTCGATAAACAGGAGATGAACTCTATGCTCAATTATAGAGTATGTTTCACGTGAAACATCTATTGTTCTATTAGCTTGATAATGAGTGGAATCTATGAGACAGATGTCTATTTTGGACCATTGTTCTATTCATTACTCATAGATCAGTTGTCACTGCTTACACATCATTAAGTGCCAACCTTCTTGATGGACTTTCCTAGTGTTAGTTCCTGGTATATGGACTCTATACTCGATAATCATACTTGAAAAGATCGAGTCAAAGAGATAGTAGTACTGATGCTTATTGCGAATAGCTACTTTCTTGCTTAGTGATCATAAGTGTGATAGCGCCACACAGGATTAGAGTAGATCACTATATATTCTATTACTCACTTTAACTCCCTATTCACGGTACTTTGAATAGATCTCTTCTACTTTTCAATACATTTTTTAGTTGATCTAATACATAATTGCAGTTATACGTCTGACTTGAATGATATGTTTAGATATCAGTATTGTAAATAAACTCAACAGCGATAGGTTGATGAGCAGACTTTTTATAAACGGATATTGATGCTGTCTATACTGCTTTGTTCACAGAGATGTGTATGTGAGAGGATAATACTTGTTTCACGTGAAAC
>JAUWRZ010000379.1 GCA_030610325.1 Sulfurimonadaceae bacterium
AGAGACTAACACGATAATATAAGATGTTTTTATGAAGGAATAGTGCTGCTTATGGATAAGACAACTCAAGGCATCATCATCATTGATGGTGTCTGCAACCTCTGTAATGGTGCAGTGAAGCTCATACTGAAATATGACAAAGAGGAACGTTTTATCTTTACTCCTATGCAGAGTGATACCGGGACAAGACTCCTAAAAGAGTTTGGACTGGACCCCTTAGATACCGATACGATATTACTCGTAAGTGATGGCAGAGCCTACGTAAAAAGTGAGGCCGTGTTCGAGATCATAAAAGGGCTAAAGGGAGGATGGCGGCTATTAAGCATATTCCACTTTTTACCACTTTCATTAAGAGATGGCATCTACTCAGTGGTGGCAAGGCATAGATATGGAGTGTTTGGTAAACGCGATAACTGCTTGGTGCCTACTGACGCACTTAAAAATAGATTCATTACGTAAAGGATAGTCCACTCCACCTCATATGAGGTGTAGCATATACCTCCTGCAAACGATAGACAAAGCTCACAGGCCCCACTCAAAAGCTTTAAAAAGTCAGATGATATTCCAGCAAGTCTGGAAGATGGCATGAGCACATGTGTCACACCTCAGGAGAGGTGAGATAAAACGAGTATATTAAAGTGAACTATTTATGACTTAAGATGCCTTTGCAATATCATCGTACTGAGTGATCTCGACCATAGCGTGATTTTTCTTTGCATTATCTACTAAAAGCTCTAACTGCTCTGCCGTATCATCATCGATCCAGTCACTACCACATTGATCGCAGACCAAGGCTGGTACATCTCTGACAACTACTACACCAAAACCAAGGTCAACGGTAAAAGTCGTACGGGCATCGATCTTGGTACCACTGCAAAATGGGCAAATACTCATATTTTTATCCTTGTGATCAAATCACTTTCAAAATGTGCTGTGTCGGGAATATAGGCTGTGACGACATAGCATTCAGCCGTCATAGTATCTTGCGCTACAACGACATGCAAAGGCACTTCATCTACAAGTGCATAGATCAGTTTACTTGGAAAAGGCTGGTCATCTCTATAGGTCTCTATTATCATCCCTGACTTCAACACTTGCTTTACCTGAGCACGTGTGATGTTTCTCTCAAACATTCGTTCAAGTGCATGACGTCTCCAGCCTATTGAATGACAATCCAAATGAGTCACCTTCCTTTTGAAAGGATTATATCATACTGACAAATCACAACTCTAAAAGCATGTGACAGGGAAACCCCTCTTTTCTAGACTACAGACAAACCCGATCTCCATCTACTTACTCCCAAAAAAGTACCCATATTTCCGTAAACGCTGTTTGACCGCAACGATATCACTCTTTTTTATCACGATCATGTAGTTCTCTGCTTTGATGATCAGCTTTTTCAGTGTCGTATCGGTCGCAAGGATCTTTAAGAGGTCAATATCATGGTTCAGTTCCAAAACGGCATAGGTAGTCCGCTGCTGCAAAGGGTTGAGACGTTTGGTGATGCTCTCTTGCAGGGCCTTCCAGTTCTGCGGTACTTCCCCCTCAACTATGGCAAAAAGGCTCGCTAACTTCTCGGTTATCTCTTCACTTGTCTTAGCCCCTTTGTAGAGCATCTCATAGTCAAACTGATAGAGCTGCTCTGTCTGCTTTTTGGCAATACCTTCTACCATGAACCGTTTGATGGGGTCATCGCCTTTGAGGGTGATGATAAGCCGTCGTTCACTCAGGCTGATAGTAGTCGTACTCTGTTGTGACTCAGGCTCTTTATACTCATCTAGCAGACCAAAGACATACTCCCCCAAGGGCGTCAACTGTATTGCCACCAGGCCATCATAGTAAGACAGACACCCCTCTTTAAAATGCCTCTCTGCACTAAAAGGAGAGACATACTTCAGCCGTAGCAAGCCAAGTGATGCAAGCAGGAACATCAGCCCTTTGAAAAGCGGTCGGGTCACATACTCCAGATAGTTTTGACTGTTGATATCGGTACGTTCAGGGAAGAGTGTCTTATCACTGCCATAGGTCCGGTAGGTGGTGATATAGCAGTTCCCATAAGAATTATAAAGCTCAAAATGCAGATCTCGAAAGAACATAAAGTCGATGATATTGTCAAACGAGACCCACTCATCGACCGGCATCTCCTGCATTATCGTTGCCAGAGTCTGAAATATCGCATCTTTGTGCTCTATGGAACCGTAGTAGGTCGAGCGTCCTTTGATATGTGATTCAAAAAGTGCGCTCAAAGAGAACTCGCCGCTATGCTCATCACGACGTAACTGTGTGATCGCCTCTTTGAGGAACTGCGAAGGTGTCAATGCTGTGCTGATATCCTCTTTAAAGCTATCTAAAAAAGTCGCCAACAGCTCACTACGGAGCAACTCTGTACGTTTGTCACCAGTGTAAAACTCATCAACACTTAGACTTTTTGCCATCTTCTTGTAAGAAGACCTTAAAATAGAGCCACTTTTCGCGTAACGGATCTGTGCTCCCACAAACTCTCTGTATCCACGCAGATCGACAGCACTCTTACGCTCAAAGTCACACTCCATCAGACCATCGACAAGCTCAACAGCTTGCAGATAGTAGCTTGGTGGCTTGGGCAGCCAGGGCTTTATCTTCTCTATGATGCTCTCATGCAGGAAGAAGAAACCTTGCACATCATCATCCCAGTAGGAGTGACTCATCTGGGAATCAAAGAAGGATTACTCCTTCTTTACTGCTTTACTTCCATGCGCTCTGACCTCTAACAGCTCCGCATCAATAGTCTCAAAAGAGACCTGGTACTCATAGACCACTCGGGCGAATAGAGTACGGACTGTCTCACTCAATGAAGCAAGTATCTCTTTAAAGACCTTCTCCTCACCATAAAACTGCTCGAGCATAGGGATGAAGTGATGCTTCTGTACAG
>JAUWRZ010000380.1 GCA_030610325.1 Sulfurimonadaceae bacterium
CTGCTTTTGTCAGAGCGACAGCAGCTGGATGTAGACCCACTAATGGAAAGTGGTAGTAGTAGACAGCAATATCTTTGTTTTGCATATCTGCTATAGCTTTAGGTACGAAAGTACGGCAGAACGGGCAGAGAGGATCAGAGAAGATAGCTACTTTATGTTTAGCATCCGCATTCCCATAGATAAGGTTTGCCTCTTTGTAATACTCCGGCTTGAACGATGGGGCAAGAGTATCATTGATACGGGCACCTGTCCTCATGTCGATCAACTCTTGAGTGATGATGTTGCCATTTACGAAATAGACAGAACGCTGAGAGATAGGACGCTCTTTACCCTCTGCTTTTGCGACACCCTCCAGGTTGACCACGTATGCTTCCCATCCTGTAGGCTCATCCAATGCTATCTTGTTGAGTACCTTTATGTCCAGTGAGACGATATTCGGGTTTTTACCGATACCATCTTTTAAAAACTTAATAACATCAGCATCTGCGCCGAAGAGGCTAATGCTTAATAGAAGTATCGCTAATGATCTCGACATCAATGACATTGTCATCCTTTTTTTGTTGTGTGTATTTGTTCTCAGGCTTGTATTTTGACGCATAACGGTTAACCAACATACTCGTTAAGGCGGTGAATTGAAGTAAGACACCCACTATATCCGTTAAAAAACCGGGGACTATCAGTAAAAACGCGCCCAGTAGTATAAAAAGGTTCAACTCCTGAAACTGCTTTAGGTCGATGGCATTGACGGAGACTGCGCGCATGTTCTCTGCCAGTGTCGCTCGGAAGTTGACCAAGATACCTACACCGATAAAGGCCGAGAGGATCAGCTCCAAAAAGGTGTATATCCCGCCAATAGCGGAAGAGATGTTGACCGAGACCAGCACTTCTGCAAAGAGATAGAGAAGGAAGTAGATCATGAGAGCAGTCCCATCACCGTCTCGAACGCCTCTTCTACCTGGACATCGCGCTTCTCAAGTGTGGCTCTCTCAAATATCTGGATCTTACCGTTTTTCAGCTCTTTACCGATGATGATGGTGTAAGGAAGCCCGATGAGCTCTGCATCTTTCATCTTAAAACCAAAACGCTCTTTACGATCATCGATGATCACTTCGACACCACTCTCTTTGAGACGACTGTAAAGTGTCTCTCCCAGTTCCAGTTGTGCTTCATCTTTGATATTTGAGACCATGATATTGATCTGATAAGGCGTAGTAGCAGTTGTCCAGCGGCACCCCTTCTCATCATGGTGCTGCTCGATGACGGCTGCGATAAGACGACTGACACCCATGCCGTAAGTACCCATCACAAAAGGCTCTGAACGGCCCTGATCGTTGAGGAACTCCGCCTTTAAAGCTTTGGAGTAGGTAGTCCCCAGTTTGAAGATATGACCGACCTCGATACCTTTGGTATAGGTCATCTTTCCACTACAGTGAGGACAGCCGTCACCCTCTTTGACCTCATAAAGATCAGTAAAGACGGGCTCTTGAAGTGTACTGAGATCCGCACCACTCATATGATAGTCCCGCTCGTTAGCACCCGTGACCATCGCTTTGGCACCCTTAAGTCCGCTATCGAACACACTTCTGACGCTATTATTGCCAAACGGTCCGATAGATCCTGGGACTAGACCGGCAGCAGTAAGTTCTTCTTCACTTACGTCTACGAGATCAAGCGCAGCAACAGCATTGACCGCTTTGACCTCCTGCAGATCATCAGAACCTCGAAGGTAGAAGAGTACGATCTCATCGTTCTCTTCATAAACGGCGCGCTTAGCAACTGCTTTTACCGTAAAGTATGGGTCTATCTTGAAAAAGTCTGCTAGTTCATCAATGCTCTTCACGTTAGGTGTAGCTACCTTCTCATCTGCCAAAGATGGAGCCGTTGGTAGCTCGGTACCTGCACTGCGGTGTGCCGCCTCGATGTTTGCTCCATACTCACAACTGTCACAGACTGCCAGTGTGTCTTCTCCACTGTCAGCTATGACCATCAGCTCTTTCGAACCTGACCCGCCAATAGCACCACTATCTGCTTCGACGATACGGAAGTCCAAGCCAAGTCGCTCAAGGATACGTTTATAAGCCGCTTCCATCGCATCAAACTCACGGTCAAGGTCTTCGGTAGTAGCATGAAAACTGTACCCGTCTTTCATCACGAACTCACGTGCACGCATCAGACCAAAACGCGGTCTTGCCTCATCACGGAACTTCGTCTTGATCTGATAGAGGTTGATCGGAAGCTGCTTATAGCTTGTCACACGGTTTCTGACGAGGTTTACCATCATCTCCTCATGGGTCGGCCCAAGGACGAAGAGATTGTCTTTGCGGTCACGTAGACGAAGCAGCTCTTTACCGAACTTCTCTATGCGGCCGCTCTCCTGCCAAAGCTCTGCTGGTGTCACAAAACTCAGCTCCACCTCTTGGGCGTCAGCATTCTGCATCTCTTCGTTGATGATCGCTTCGATCTTCTTCAACACTCTTTTACCTAATGGAAGGTAGTTATAAAGACCACTTGCGACCTGAGCGACGAACCCCGCGCGGGTAAGATAGATATGACTTGCGAGTACCGCGTCTTTAGGGGCCTCTTTTGTCGTCGGGATAAATGCCTTGCTAGCTCTCATATCACTCCTTTATGTTCATACGCTTCTGGAAGGTTCTCACCCTCTTTTCCAAGCAGGAATTTTAGTGACTCTACCAGAATATCGGACTTCTCCAGTCCGGTAGTGTTTCGCATGTTATTGGTAAGGTCATGCAAAAATCGCTTGATGCTC
This sequence comes from Sulfurimonadaceae bacterium, assembly GCA_030610325.1. Classification (GTDB taxonomy): domain Bacteria; phylum Campylobacterota; class Campylobacteria; order Campylobacterales; family Sulfurimonadaceae; genus BB26. The sequence continues at coordinate 2,768 of JAUWRZ010000380.1, forward strand.
TGTTCACTCATCTTCAAGGCCTGCTCACGGTGGGCTTTGTCGATAAAGCCTTTTGCGATGACGCGGTCTGTCTCTTCGACAGCCGCGGCATGTGCACGCAGGTAGATCTCTTTGATCATCGGCTCGACCGA
>JAUWRZ010000529.1 GCA_030610325.1 Sulfurimonadaceae bacterium
AGTTGATGTTTTAAGAGTCTATGTCGCTGTCTAGAAGATCGATGAATGCAAAAGAGGATAAAGAACTATGAGAATAGCCCTGATCGCTGACGAGCTGACAACGGCTGCACTACGACCGGAAGCAAGTATAAAGCCTATTACTCCATTAAACTACAAGATCGTATTAGGACTTTGGAAACCGGATATCCTTTTTGTAGAGTCTGCATGGAAGGGTCATAGAGATCGTTTGAAGTTCAAGATCGCCTCCTACCCTGCGCATCCAAAAAGAGACAACAGTGTACTTCAAAAGATCGTGAAGTATGCAAAGAAGATAGGGATACCTACGGTGTTCTGGAACAAAGAAGATGGTGTACATTTTGATCGTTTCATAGAGAGTGCCAGGCTTTTTGACCATATCTTCACGGTTGATGAGAACTGTGTCCCCAAGTACCGTGAAGTCGTTGGCCCGGAGGTGACAGTAAACACATTGATGTTCGCAGTTCAGCCTCTGATCCATAATTTTACGGGGTTCCATTTCAAATACCATCGGGCTGACTTTGTCGGAAGTTATAGTCACCATATACATGACCGCCGTCGAGAGTGGCAGGATATGCTCTTTCAGGCAGCCTCAGAGAGTGGACTTGGGCTGACTATATTTGACCGAAACTCTAGTCGGAAGTCATCTGATTACCGTTATCCGAAGCTGCCTGATCAGGAAGTAAGAGCGTCTATCACAAGTGCACAGACAGCACAGGTATATAAAGATCATCTGGTCTCATTCAATGTCAATACAGTCGAAGGCTCAGGTACGATGTTTTCAAGACGTCTGGTCGAAATACTGGCTTGTGGCGGCATAGTCGTGACCAACCCTACGATAGCTGTCGAGCGATATTTTAAGGACTATTGTCATGTCGTCCACGACAAAGAGGAATTATTATTGCTTGTCAAGCGTCTACAGGAGGGTCCTTCACGCGAAGACCTCCAACGTGCAGAAGCTGGAGCCAAGTATGTATTGGCAGAACATACCTGGGCCCATAGACTCCAGGAGATAAGAGAAGTGGTTGGGATACATCGATGAGACAGGGGTGGAAGTACTATTTGGGTAATGCACTCTCTTTAGTGACTACTAGAGAGTTTAACGGTTGGGGTCGTAAACGTACAGGGACTTTTGCCTTATGGTGTCAGAAGAGATTTGGCGGAGAGTCAACACTTCATGAAGATGGCTTCATCCGTTCCATCGGGCTGGGTGCCACTGCCCCCTCTTTTTCCATGGTAAGCGATAAGAGTGGCATCTACTATGATGCCACGGTACCATCAGACCTTGAAGAGATACTTTTACATCATGACTTTGAGAAGGATGAGACTCTGATGTCGCAGGCGTGTAAAGCGATAGGTTTGATGCTAAGACATCAGGTCTCAAAGTACAACCATGCTGCAAGTATCGATGACCCAAGAGTCGAAGAGAGTGAGTCAAAGTATCAGGTACTCATCATCGCACAGACCCTGGGAGATATGTCATTAAAATATGGCATGACTGAGCACTTTACGACGGATGCGATGATAGAGGCTGCCATCGATGAGAACCCGGATGCGACTA
>JAUWRZ010000103.1 GCA_030610325.1 Sulfurimonadaceae bacterium
AGATGATCCTTCTGATCAAAGGCGAACAAGTCTACAGTCGTATGAAGTATGAAGGCGGTACACACCGTGTACAGCGTGTTCCGGCAACTGAGTCTCAGGGCAGGGTGCACACCTCTGCTATCACGGTTGCGATCATGCCTGAAGTCGATGATGTAGAAGTCCAGATCGACCCTAATGATCTTAAGATCGATGTGATGCGCTCTTCTGGTTGTGGCGGTCAGTCAGTCAATACGACTGACTCTGCGGTACGTATTACCCACCTACCATCGGGTATAGTCGTGACCAATCAGGATCAAAAGTCTCAACACAAGAACAAAGACAAAGCGATGAAGGTACTTAAAGCACGACTTTATGACCTTGAGTTACAAGAAGCTATGTTAAAAGAGGGTGCCAGTCGTAGTCAACAGGTCGGGACAGGAGATAGAAGTGGTCGTATTCGTACCTATAACTATCCTCAGAACCGCATAAGTGACCATCGTATAAACCTGACTCTTTATCGTCTTAATGAGATAATGAACGGGGGCCTTTTTGACGAGATCATAGATATGCTTATCACCGATGCACAGAGTAAAAGTCTGGATGCCTCGGGGCTTTAAGTCTATTTTCTCGCAAGAGGATTAGAAACAGGTCAGTAGATGGGCGCCCTCTTGTGAGACTATCTCATAGTGATACTGCCCATCTAACTCGATGACTACACGGTAGTAACCATCATGATTCCCCATGCGTATCTTTTTATATGGCTTGTCTGAGATATCTTTAGATCTCGATCTGAAGTTTGCGTCTTTCTCAAAGTCCATGACCACTCTATGGGGTCTGGTGACCATGAAATGTCGTATCAATCTGTCAGTCGTCTTTACCCGCATACTGTTTCCTGCTTGATAAAAGACCGCTTCATCGAGATCTGCTACCATCTTATACGTCGTCTTATTAGTCGTGACTTTTTTCTTGAGGACTTTCTTATCTGTACTAAACGTCTGTGAGATAAAGATGGGAAGGTGCCAGTCTACACTGTGATCGAGGGAGATGCTTGTCGAAGCGAGTGAACCGTCGAGGTTTTGGTACTGTACTGTGACCTCTTTAAGTACTCGTGCACTATCAGGTAGATTGATAGCAGCACGCTTGAGAGGCTCGAAATCTTTAGGTCGATTAGAACTGACCGGAAGTCCTTTACTGCCCTCTGCAGAGAAAAAAGGGTTCTCTCTTGCTTGGAGCAGGTCAATTAGTATGATGGTCATTAACAAATATCTGAACACATAACACCCCTCATCGATGTATAGAGACTTCTGAAAGCGCTCTATTTATATTATAACAAGATCACCCATGAGTCTGTCGGGTCTATCTGATAGAGATGAGATACGACAGATCACTAGTTATCGGCATCAAGTTCTTTTAGCTCAAAGAACTCTTTTTGCAGTACCGCATTTTCCTGTTTTAATCTGATGACTTCATCTTTTAAATGATCCTCATAGGATTCGAGTTTAAGAAGTACTTCGAGTGAGTTATCGCCAAAAAGTAAAATACCTATATAGATACCTATAGCCATGACAAGCAGCACTAAAAAGAGGAATTTTGTCCAACTAAGCCCGAGATAGCGCTCAGTCAGAGGTTGTACGCTATCTATCTCGCTGAAAAGCTCATCGTCCATTGGATCGTTAGTCATCAATAGTGCCGATAACAGGAAAAAAAGAGCAGGAGAGGCAAAGATATATCTTTCTTAGCTCTCCCGGGATGATGTGCATATGTGGTTAAGCTGCTAAAAGAGCTCAGCGCCCAGGTATTCACCGTAGATGACTTCGTTCTCTATCTCCAGAAGACGGTTGTATTTAGCAGTACGTTCACCGCGTGCTGTCGAGCCAGTCTTGATCTCACCGCAGTTCAGTGCTACAGCAAAGTCAGCTATAAATGCATCTTCACTTTCACCGGAGCGGTGACTCATGACACACTGGTAGCCATTTCTCTGAGCAAGGCGGACGGTCTGCATTGTCTCAGAGACTGAACCTATCTGATTTGGTTTGATCAAGATAGCATTGGCGATATCTTTCTGGATCCCTTCATTAAGGATGTTGACATTCGTCACGAAAAGATCATCACCGACAAGATGGACTTTGTCAGCCAACTTCTCTGTCATCAGCTTCCAACCGTCCCAGTCATCTTCGCTCAGGCCATCTTCGATGGAGACTATCGGGTACTTCTCACACAGATCGACATAATAGTCGACAAACTCTGCCGAAGTCACTGTACGGTCCTCGGAGTCAAGACGATATCCGCCATCAGCTACAAGTTCAGAAGCAGCGACATCAAGAGCAATAGCTATCTCTTTACCCGGTACATAACCTGCTTTCTCTATTGCCTGTATGACTACCTGGATTGGCTCTTCATTTGAACTTAGGTCTGGTGCAAAACCACCCTCATCTCCAAGTGCTGTGTTGTGATCAGCGTCTTTGAGTATCTTTTTCAGGTTATGATAGACTTCTGCAGAAGCCCTCAGACTTTCAGCGAAATCATCAAAGCCGATAGGCATGATCATGTATTCCTGGAAATCGACGGAGTTGTCTGCATGGGAGCCGCCATTGATGATATTGAGCATCGGGACAGGCATGACCATAGCGTTTGCACCACCGAGATAGCGGTAAAGAGGCATCTCAAGACTTGCAGCTGCAGCGCGTGCGACTGCCATCGAGACACCGAGGACAGCGTTGGCACCGAGGGTGGCGTAGTTCTCTGTCCCGTCAAGTCTTTTCATCTCCGCATCTACTGCAGCCTGATTAAAAGGACTCATCCCCATCAGGACATCAGCTATTTGAGTGTTTACATTCTCTACAGCAGTCAGTACACCTTTGCCCATATAGCGTTCACCACCGTCGCGCAGCTCCAGTGCTTCACGTTTTCCGGTACTTGCGCCACTTGGTACGATCGCACTTTCTGTTGTCCCATCACTAAGTGTGACTGTTGCTTTAACTGTTGGATTCCCGCGTGAATCCATTATTTCCATCGCTGTTATATTGTCTATAAAGATCATTCATCTACCTCATTTATTTCTGATTGGCCCATTTCGATGATACTGCTCATACCCATGGCGTCTTTTACTTTTTTCTCTATTTCCAGAGCCAATTCCGGTTCGTCTTTGAACTTCTGCTTGACGTTCTCACGACCCTGCCCAAGTTTGGCGTTCTCATAACTGAACCAGGCTCCGGCTTTATCGATAATATCTAATTTGACCCCGTAATCTACAAGTTCACCCTCTTTGGAGATCCCTTCACCGAACATAATATCGAATTCTGCCTGACGAAATGGAGGGGCTACCTTGTTTTTGATGACTTTCGCCTTAACACGGTTACCTATCTGGCTATCACCCTGTTTCAGTGTGGCGATCTTGCGGACATCAATACGTACAGAAGCATAGAACTTAAGCGCGTTTCCTCCTGTAGTCGTCTCTGGTGAACCATAGCCCATCATCCCTATCTTCATACGGATCTGATTGATAAAGATGATAGTCGTGTTCATCTTATGTAGGATACCGGTCAGCTTTCGTAGTGCTTTTGACATCAGCCTTGCCTGTACACCGACCTGCTGATCACTCATCTCTCCTTCGATCTCCACTTTGGGAGTCAAAGCGGCAACGGAGTCGATGACGATAAGGTCCACTGCACCCGAGCGTACGATAGTCTCGACGATGTCAAGGGCCTGCTCTCCATAATCAGGTTGAGAGACAAGTAGGTTCTCTACGTCGACACCAAGGTTTTTGGCATAATGGATGTCCAGTGCATGTTCAGCATCAATAAAGGCACATACCCCATCTTTTTTTTGACTCTCTGCTGTGATCTGTAGTGCCAAGGTCGTCTTTCCTGAACTCTCAGGGCCATAGATCTCGATAATACGACCCTGGGGGACACCATTGATACCTAATGCCAGGTCAAGCCCTATAGAACCAGTACTGATAGACTCAAGTGGTTCGATCTCTTTGTCACCGAGACGCATCAGCGCCCCTTTTCCAAATGCTTTATCGATCTGCTTTAGTGCCAGATCCAGGGATTTTTGCTTGTTAGCGTCCATCATTTTCCTTCGTAGAGTAAATAAGTGCCTAAATTGTATGTCATTAAGAAAGATAAAGTAGAAAATATTTCAATTTGCAATATTTATATCTGTTTTGTAGGACATAGAAAATAATGCGTAATTTTAGCGTTCTTAGGTTAAAATCTAATTGATTATAAAGGGAGTCTCATTGAAAAAAGTACTAATAGCCCACTCACCGGATGCTGATGATATCTTTATGTATTATGCTATCAAGTTTGGATGGGTAGGTATTGATGATATAGAGTTTGATAATCTGGCACTGGACATAGAGACGCTTAATGTCGAAGCGTTGAAGGGTACTTATGACATCACGGCTATCAGTTTTGCTCTCTATCCACATATCCGTAACGAGTATGCACTGTTGAAGACGGCGGTAAGTTTTGGTGAAGGATATGGGCCGAAGTTGATCCGTCGTAAAGAGACTAAGCTCAAACGTCGTTTTAAAGTCGCACTGAGTGGAAAATATACGACCAACGCTATGTTGTTTCGAATGGCCTATCCGGATGCAAGGATCACCTATATGAACTTCCTTGATATCGAAGCTGCTGTGACAAACGGCGATGTAGATGCCGGAGTGCTGATCCATGAGAGTATTTTGACATTTAATGATGAGCTTGAAGTCGAGAGAGAGATGTGGGATATCTGGCAGGAGCTTGCCGGTAAGGATCTGCCACTGCCTCTGGGCGGGATGGCAATACGCCGTTCGCTTCCATTGACGTCAGCTATCGCTTATGAGAAAGTGCTGACTGACGCGGTACGAGTCGCTAGAGACCGTAAGCAGGAGCTATGTGACAGACTTGTCGATGAGAACCTGGTACGCATCGAGGGTGCAACGCTCGATAAGTATCTTGAACTCTACGCTAATGATGACTCTGTCGAGTTAAGTCCACTACAATACCGGGCTATCGACAAGCTGTATGAACTTGGTCTTGAACATGGCTTCTATGAGACACTCATCACTGCAGAGTCCTTTATCCTGCCAGATGAGTATACGGAGTTGAGAGATAGCTGATGGAAGCGCAGTTGATCGCATTGGGTGTTGCCACATTTAAGACGGCCCTGATGCTGGCGCTTCCAGGACTTTTGACCGGTATGTTTCTGGGTCTGGCGGTAAGTATCTTTCAGGCAACGACACAGATCAATGAGATGACACTGAGTTTTATTCCCAAGATCATCGGTGTGGTCATCGTCATCATCCTGACGATGCCGTGGATGTTGAACGTCATGCAGGATTTTGCCGAAGAGGTGATCAATATGATCCCTCAGTTCGTACAGTAGGACCTGCATTTGGCATAGTGAAAAGGAAAGTGGAAAGTGGAAAGAGAGAAAAGTAAAGAACGATATAAAAAGGTAGATCTCTCTAAGTCCAGCTCTATCCATATTGGCCCGTTGGCTGATGTCTATATGATAGACAGCTACGCGTACCCTGAAGATGCTTACCTGATAGGTTTTCTCAATAATATCCTGGTCGGTCCGGATCATCCCCCTTTGATGCGTCTTTCCAAGACATTTGACTTTATCCGGCTTGAAGATGGTCGACTTCGCATAGGGGCAGCTACTCCCGGCGGGAAGATCGTCTCCTTTTGTAAAAGACATGACATCGCACATTTTGAGTTTATGGCACATCTACCCGGGACATTAGGAGGGATGCTTCAGATGAATGCCGGTCTAAAGAGTTATGAGGTCTTCGAGTATTTGCTTGATATCAGGACCAGGGACAGATCGGTGAAGAAGGCTGATATCGACTATGGTTACAGGAGAACAGATATCGATGAAGTCGTCTTTGAGGCCTCTTTTAGGGTAGAGGAGGGGTTTGACCTTTCCAAGATAGAGATGTTTAAACAGATGCGTTCAAATCAACCACGTGATCCAAGTGCAGGCAGCTGTTTTAAAAACCCTCCGGGCGACTATGCCGGACGACTGATCGAAGCTGTCGGACTAAAAGGTCATCGCATTGGGGATATGCAGTTTAGTGATGTACATTCGAACTTTCTGGTCAATCTGGGAAAAGGAAGCTTTGAGGATGCGATGGTCATCATAAAGCTGGCTGAAAAGCGGGTCTTGGAGCAGACGGGGATCTCTCTGGAGCGAGAGGTCATCATCTTAGATCGTCGTTACTTTTAAAAGCGTAAGACGGCTCCGGCGAAAAAGCCATCGATCTCAATATCAAGGGTACTGTTAAGGCCGCCAACATCATCACTGTCGAGGTCGAGGTTCTCAAAACGGTAACCTACTTCCAGTCCAATATCAAATGGCAGCACATTGACGAGGGTATAATCTACTTTTATACGGTAATCAAGCAGGCTTGAATCTCCATAAGCGATATATTTCACATCCCCCTCGATGCCAATATCGGTCATCGGGATCTGAAAACGGGCTCGGGCATAACCAAGTGGCAAGACAATGCTTTCGCTGTCGTCAAATGTATTGTTCCCATTTTGGCTTTTTCCTGTGAACGAAGCATCGATATGTTTGATATCGAGTCCAAGATCAAGAGTGACCCATGCCAGGTTATCCAGGATGTTATAGTAAAGAATAGCATCTATCTGGGAGAGCTCCAGTGAGGAAGTCGACCCCTTACCATAGAGGTTTCCATCCCAGGCGAACAGATCGTTAGATGTGCCGCTGTAACCGACATCTGCATATTCCAGGCGCAGATTTGGTATGAGAGGGATCGGATGTTTGATAAACATCCATAAGTACCCTTTACTTTCACTGGCGTAACCCAGTGTCGAGGTACTGAAGGAGGTCTCACCATCATACTGCGCTGTTCCGGAGATCTCGTTATCCCAGACCCCGCCACCTGCTTCGACACGGATAAAGTCTGCCTGAGCACTTAATGCGATGATAGCACTCATCACTGCAGCTGTTACTATCTTTTTCATATATATTCCTCATGAGATATAGATCTGTTCAGATCAAATCGTAAATGACAGTAGTTTAGCGAAGTTAGGATTAAAAACAAAATGAGTTGGAAAGATCGGGCCGAAGCCCAAAAAGGAGGAAGTCACCGCGTCATACAAGGGGAAGCAGACGCGAATGAAACAGATCAGGAAGAACGTTGTCCCGATCTGGGATGGTCAGTTATTTACTTAACAGCGTTAAGTGCAGAGTCGTAATCCGGCTCAGCAGTGATCTCTGGAACGATCTCTTTGTAAGTCACAACACCGTCAGC
>JAUWRZ010000302.1 GCA_030610325.1 Sulfurimonadaceae bacterium
AAATCCGCTACATCTGAGGTGTGCTCAAACATCAAGGCATCGCTGATAATGGCTGCAAGGCCAAGAGCCAGCAGAAGAGATGCCGTAATAAAAGATCTGCTTAATCTGGATATAGCCGTACCTTTCTCTACTTATCAAGGCTTTTGATAAGCTCGGTAGTGATCGCATCAAAAGTAAGTATCTCTTTACCTGTGTGATCAGCTTTGAACGCCATTGCATCTTTTTCACTCTTAAACGGGACAAGTTCATTACCCATCGGACCGTAGACATTTGAGCCGGTGACATACCAAGCCGCTTTCGCATCGATAGCATCAAGCGTATAATAATCAGAGACATAAAGCTCTGTTATCATCGCCTGTGTCGCTTTCTTATGGTACGAACCCGGTGCGAAATAGAACTTCATCATATCTTTCACACCATCGAAGTAGTGCGTATAGCCATCAATATTGACCTGCGCAGCCCATTTTGGATATTTATGTACGAACATACCACAGACTGGGCACTTTGACCCTTCAGGTACTTTGATCGTCTTGGCAGTCGACTTGGCAACAGTATCCTTTTGTGCCAGGTAGATAGCGATAGCCTGATACTGCTTGTCTTTGAGGGTCCCACAGATACCACTGTCAGCGACATAGGTCTTAGCCTCTGCGATGGATGCAAAAGCAGGAAGTCTCTCCTGCTTACACATCTTGGCGTACATCTTCTTCCCTTTTCCTGCAGCCATGCCTCTTTTCTTATTGACCATGACATTGTCCTGAGCGATATCATCTGCTGCAAGCTGGACCGCTTCAGCAAAACCCATCACCTTACCGCCGTTTGCCTTAGCAAACGTCTCAGCTTCAGCTTTTGTGGCGAAAGCGTACTTGCTGTTCATCGTCATCGTCCCAGGCTTGCTGCTACCAACGACATAAAAAGCAGTGAATGCCGGGATCATCTTCAAGCTGTTGGTATCGACTACTTTAGTATCAGGAGTGATATCATCATTAGATTCCGCCAGACAGTGGATAGAGCAGTTTTGATGTGTCGAGCCATCTTTTTGCTTCATCGCATGGGACGTCTTGTAGAACTTCTGCAGGTTCATCCCACAATTCGGACAGTAAAGCTTACCTTTACCGCTTTGCAGCAGTTCTGCTTTCTCCGGTGTCACACTTTGAAACATCTCCGCTTCTGCCAGACCTGCTAACATCACTATCATCGCCATCATGCTCACTATTCGCTTCATACTCACTCCTGTTCTTTTTAGATTATGATTCTCATAATCTGATTTTATGGCATTATACATACCGTTGTGTTACGTTTGTGTTAATCCCGTCTCTGAAGAGAGTGCTACTTCTGTCGGTAAGGTGTCACACACACCTCCTTCAAACAGATCAGCTTCGACCTCACTGCTACGGATAGCATCAAAGCCTTCATAGACCGACTCACTCTCTTTGTGCTCGAGTGTCTGTACAGCCCACTCTATAGCATGTGACATCTGCTCGGAGAGTCTATAGCTATTGATCTTCTGTACCTCAAGGCCATTGAGCTCCAATATGCAGAGGTTCAACCTATCTGTAGTCGGTACTCTGTTATAGATAGGTAGCATCACCTGAAAATGACGATACCTCAGGACCAGAAGAGGGACTCCGCTGCGCACACCGAACGCGATGGTAAGATCACTGTTAAAAAACTCCAGCAGCCAAAACGGCATCTGATCTTGGATCAGATAGATATCTATCACTCCCGACTCATCTACCCAGCCAAAACAGCCCTCGAACTTCCTTGGCTGTAAGCTGAGGAACTCCTGTTCACTGAGACCTTCGCCTACCTGTAAAGACTCTATATTTAACACATCCATCCCTTTACTTAGCCCAGACTTTCAATCAAGAGCACTGCTTACTGCACTATATACACAGAATAAGATCTCAAAAAGAGATAGTACACTAAAGCAGGTTTAGCGCACCCTTTTTATCAAGAGCTCCACCAAAGACTCCACACATCTTGATCGACTGATAGACTATTGGGCACCTCTTAAAGCCATCTGTATCATCAAGATCTTTACAGATGGCATATAATTAAACTTAATTAAATAGGCATAAATATTATGCTAAGATAACTATATGCTAAAAGTGACAATTGGACTGTTCTGTTTTTTTATCTTTATCACATCATCATCTGCCGGTGAACCGATCACCCCGCTACCCCAGACGTTGACCGATATCGATTGGAAGAAAGCAAAAGTGGGAAAGACCCTTTTTTTTGACCCGATGCTCTCTTCTGATCGCAGTGTCTCCTGTGCAAGTTGTCACGATCTCACTGATGCCGGTGGTGCTGACAACCGGATCGTATCTCTCGGCGTCGCCGAGATGCAGGGCAATATCCAATCCCCTACCGTGCTCAACTCCCGCTACAACTTCAAACAGTTCTGGAACGGTCGTGTCGATACACTGCTTGAACAGGCAAGCGGCCCGATACACAATCCCGTAGAGATGGGACTTGATGCACCCAAGGTCGAAAAACGCCTCAACAGTAATCAGTACTATAAAAGACTTTTCTATGATCTGAGCCATCAAGAACGTATCACCTTTGAGATGGTCCTCGATGCGATCGTCGAGTTTGAGAAAGCACTTGTCACACCCAACAGCCGTTTTGACCAATACCTGCGTGGTGAGATCGCTTTAAGTGATCTGGAGAAAAATGGTTACCAACACTTCAAACGTCTTGGCTGTATCACCTGCCATAACGGTATCAACATCGGAGGAAACTCTTTTCAGAAGATGGGTCTGATAAACCCGTACACCCATGATGAGACCTATCCAGACCTCTACGCCACTACCAAAAAGAGTAGACATAAGAACGTCTTCAAAGTACCTACCTTACGAAATATCGCACTTACAGCACCCTACTTTCATGATGGCTCGGCAGAAACGCTTAAAAAGGCCATAAAGACGATGAGCCACCATAATCTCGGCTATGTACACTCTGACGCAGAGATCGACTCGATCTCTGCTTTTTTACAAGCCCTGACAGGGGAGACACCTACCATCATGAAAGAGTGATATGAGACTGAACCTTTTGATCATCCCCGCTATAACGATAGGCGCCTTCTCATTGATGATGCTGGTACACTACTATGATCTCGAAAAAGATTTTAGACGGGAGTATAAAGAGGTGACGGCACTCTTCTCAGCTCTGCAGCAAGATCAGGAGCGCATCACGTACGGTATCTTGCAAAGTGCACTTTTTGCCTATTATGATCAAGACACATTAGCCACTGATCGTAAAGACCTGCACAGACATGCTGCGCAGATCCCGCAAAACAAGATCTTGGATAAAGAGCTATATAGACCCTTAAAGGACGACCTGATCACGCTTGAAGATGAGATAACAGAGTACATCATCTTGATAGAAGACTACCTCATCATCAATGCCGGCATCAAAAACTCTTATGTCTTTCTCTCGACCCATGAGAGTAAAGCCCATGAACTCTTCTCAGTAGACTCCAAGCCAGTCCAGACCATCCACGCTATGATCGATAGTATCATGCAGGCAAAAAGGATGCTCGACAACAGTCATATGCAGGACTT
>JAUWRZ010000400.1 GCA_030610325.1 Sulfurimonadaceae bacterium
CCTGCAATCGTTTTGCAAAACTTGGTATGAAGGCATCGGCCATATGCTGTGCGATGATGAGAGTGGTCGTCTGTATCTCCGGTAAAGCAGTGATGATGTCTTGGATCTGTCCCGGTCCTCCGGTGGAGGCACCGATAAGGACGATCCGGCTAGGTACGGAATTCTTCAAGTTTGTTATGAAGGTCATCTGTCATGGAGTTAAGGTGATCGGCTGCAGCAGCGATCTCCTCGACATTACGGGAGTTTTCTGAGGAGATCCCGTTTATTTTGGAGATCTGTGTGACGATGGCTTCTACATCTTTCCCGGTCTTCTCAAAGTCAGTGACTGTCTTATCACTGGTATGGACAGCAGCATCGACGATCTCTACGCTCATGTTTATCTTCGCTTCTACATCGGCTGAGATATTGGAGAGTTCCTGAATCTCTTCGGAGTTACTGCCCATCTGTCCGCTGGCATCGATGATGGACTGGACGATGACATTGATCGTCGCATTGATCTCGGTAAGAGATTTTTGTGTACGTTCTGCCAGTTTACGGACTTCATCAGCGACAACGGCAAAACCACGTCCATGTTCACCTGCCCGAGCGGCTTCAATAGCTGCGTTAAGGGCCAGAAGGTTTGTCTGGTCGGCAATATCGGAGATGACAGCAAGCACGTTCTTCACCTCGTTGGCATCCTGCGAGAGACTACCCATCCGGTGAGCCAGTTCGACTTCGAGTTCGGCACTCTGCTGGACTCTGGAGGTAAGGCTGATGATGTCATCACGCGCTTCACTCAGGTTCGCACTGGCCTTGATGATATCTCCTTTACTCTCTTGTGCAGCAGTGATGGACGCATTGATCTCTTCTTTGATATCAGTAGCTTTGTGTGTCGTCTCATCGATGACGGTGACAGACTTTTCGACATTGTTACCGACACTCATCGCGGTAGTAGAGAGTTCATGCGAGATGGAGGCATTCTCAGATGAGGTGTTTTTGGCACTCTCAAGAAGTTTACGCATCGACTCGACAAGTGTATTTAGGTCTTTGGAGATCAGACCGATCTCATCATGACTCTTGATATCTATGTGTCTACTAAGATCTTTCTGCGAACTGACATACCTCATATGCTCTTGTATCTTCAAGATAGCGTCTTTGAACTGTTTTGTGATCAAGAATCCGACTATCATAGCCAGTAGGGTCAGTAGTATTGAGATGATGATGATGGTAAGGATGACACTATGCTCATCTTCGAGTGCCTGATGCGTCGATGTCTCCAGAAGTCCTTTCATGATATGGGCGATCTTGGTGATCTCCTGATCCATCTCATGCAGAAGATGTTCGACATGTTCCTGGTGCTCCTCGAGCTTGTTATGATCGACACTTGAGATATCGTGTTTAAGCTCTGTGAGGGTCTTCTCAAATGACCTTTGATGGATCTCTATCTGTTTGAAGATAGAGCCTATTGCCTGATACTGTTTTTTTACCTCTGGCTCATGTGCATGTCCTATGGCTGCGACGAGCAGTTCACCGACTTGCTTCAGGCGTTCATCTGTCTCTTTCTCAATAGCTTCTATATAGTGTACTACCTCGCTAAACCTTTGAGAGTCTATATCATCAGAGTAAAAGAGTAGTCGATAGGTCAGCACCTCCTCTTCCAAAATATCTTTCTCAAGCTCCATGACAAGGCTGTTTAAAGGTACCTGGTATTCAGATATCTCTTCGAGCTCACTACCAATGGAGTCTACATTTGTGTAGGTGATCAGTGACTGGATGATGATGGCAACGATGACTACAGTAAAACTTAGCTGGATCTTTGTGGTCAGTCTCATGGTACTTCCTTTGTTATCGTTCTAAGATAGGACGCTTGTTTAGCCTTTGGACAGGGCGTGCATTAGCATCATAGAGTTCGTGAAATCGTTTTAGTTGTGAAGCATCGATCTCTATAGGCTCTTTGAACACATACCACTCCACTATCTGTGTACATGGTGGAGTGGTCAGGGATCCGAGGTAGTGATAGTGTTCTTTGGACTTGGGAAGAAGATCATTGGCATTTACTGTGACCTTCTCCATCTTGTTACGACCGTTGGCGTCTGGTGGCATATGTTTCCATAGTCTATGGATGATATTGTTCCACTTGCCTAGTCGCATCATCACACCCAATACAGCCAGCTCACCATCATCAGCTCTGTGGACAAGATGGGCTTCCATCTCGACCGGTTTGCCGTCGATGGTATGTTCACTAGGTGCATGAAAGTGAAACTGTAAGAGAGCATACTTCTTGCCATTGATGATGGCTTCGTTACCATCAGCTATATCTACCTGGATAGTATGACCATTATTGATGATGTCGAGTTCGACAGCATGATAGTCCACATAGATACCGGCATCTGAGATCCCATGAGCAGGTGACTTTGTCTGAAAGTCAATAGGCGACTGTCGTTTACCGGCTTTACAGTCATGGTATGACGCATCCAGGTCACCCCAATGCGAAGGACCACTGCTACCTGCATAACTCCAGTGTTGACTCTGGACGGCATCATCACCCTTTGCAGTAGTGTCTTGATGATCAGAAGCTTGTAAGAGTGAAGTGGCAAGGAGCAGACTTAGTAGATAGCTATTTAGGTGCAAGAGTCGCATTAGCGTGCTTTGTGTTAAGTTGTATATTTAAATATAATAACAAAAAATTGTATAAAACATTTAAAATGGGATGATTTAAGAAAAATATGCTTGTTCTATGATGTAGATGATACAAAATGGAGCATTAGGTCTGAATTAGATGATAGAAAAAAGTGGGTC
>JAUWRZ010000516.1 GCA_030610325.1 Sulfurimonadaceae bacterium
ATGATTCGAAATATAATCCATAAGGGACCTAATCATGTCATCTGTTACTATCTGGCACAATCCACGCTGTTCAAAATCACGTCAGGGGCTCGCCCTACTCGAAGAGAGTGGCGCTCCAGCTGAGATCGTCAAATACCTTGACACCCCTCCTACTGTCGAAGAGATCAGCAGCCTGTTAAAGATGTTGGACATCCCTGCACGCGACCTGATGCGGACCAAAGAGGCGATCTATAAAGAGCTTGGGCTTAAAGAGATAGAGGATGAGGCGAAGTTAATAGAAGCTATGGCTGAACATCCGAAGCTGATCGAACGACCGGTCTTTATCATGGGCGACAAAGCGATCATCGGACGACCAGCGGAAAAGATAATAGATTTTTTAAAGAAGTAGTAGCGCAAGGGCTGCGTAGCCCTTGTTTGACCTAAAGATCCTTCTCGTGTTTGTACTTTACGATCATGGCGTAAGCCTCATCTTTGAGTAGAAGCTTCTCTTTTTTCATGGTCTCAAGTTCCATATCTGTCATTGGAAGCTTGCCACCTTCAGCTTTAGTGATCGTATCATCGAGATCATTATGCTTGTCAAAGATATGTAAAAAATGCGCATTAGCGCCTTCGTTCTCTTTCATATGAGTGATAATATCGCGGTATTCATGCAACATGGACGTCCTTTAGTATTTGATTGATGAAAAAGTATAACTTCTTCATGGTTTACAACGGCTAAAAAAAGTACCTATTCCAAAATCCGCGGCAGGGTGATACCCTCTTGCCCCTGGTACTTACCACTTTTATCTTTGTAGCTGGTCTCACACACCTCATCACCTTGTAAAAAGAGCACCTGGGCTATGCCTTCGTTAGCATAGATCTTGGCAGGAAGTGGTGTCGTATTGGAGATCTCAATGGTGATATGACCTTCAAATTCCGGCTCAAAGGGTGTGACGTTCACGATGATCCCACAGCGGGCATAAGTCGATTTTCCCAGGCAGATCGCCAGCACATCCCGCGGGATCTTAAAGTATTCGATCGTCCGGGCAAGTGCGAAGGAGTTTGGCGGTACGATGCAGATGTCACCGGTAAAATCGACGACATTGGCATCATCAAAATGTTTTGGGTCTACGACTGTCGAGTTGAGATTGGTAAAGATCTTGAACTCATTACTGACACGGATATCGTAGCCATAAGAGCTAAGTCCGTAACTTACGACACCCTGACCGACCTGATCCTCACAAAACGGTGTGATCATCCCTGCATCTAATGCTTTCTCGCGTATCCATCCGTCACTTTTAAGACCCATCATCTACCCTTTTCTTATCTGTTTTCTGTCCGTATGCCACAACTGACTTCGCTATCATCATATCGCAGGCGTCTTTGAGCATCTGAGTCTACCTATTTCGGCAGACGTATGATCTGTATATCGGCGTTGAGGCGAAGACGGGCGAAGTAGTCATTAAGGACCTGTCCACGTCGCTCACCCATCATGGTGTTGGAGATCTCTGCACGTACGTTCTCAAGTGAGTTGGTGATCGGTTCACTCTTCTCGTTGATATAAAAGCTCAGGGAGCCCTCTCTGTCAGGAAGGATCGGCGTAAAACTGTGCAGTGGCGTCTCGTTCAAGATCTGAGCCAGTTTGGGGTTGATCTTGTCAAAATAGAGCATCATCTCCTCACTGTTTACTTCCGGCGAATAGAACATCGGATTGTTGATCTTCTCCTGAAGTCTTCCCTTATCTGCGGAGCGATAAGCAGTAAGCTTGA
>JAUWRZ010000315.1 GCA_030610325.1 Sulfurimonadaceae bacterium
GAGAGTTGAAGCAGGTACTGGACAAATATATCCATACGCTGCTGCTAGATGACTCCATCAGAGCGCATATTGACCAGATCACGATAGAGGGGCATACGAACTCTGATGGCTCCTATCTTTATAATCTGCAGCTTTCGCAAAAACGGGCACTGGCAGTGATGGAGTTCCTCTATTCGCTTGATTTCAGTGATGAACAGCTGTTTCGAAAATACCTCAGTGCAAGCGGAAGAGCTTATGCAGACCCGGTGTTGAGAGATGGCGAAGAGGATAAAGATGCGTCACGCCGTATAGAGATCAAGTTCAGACTGAAGAACGAGCAGGCTATCAAAGAGCTTGAGAGCTTTCTGAACCGATGATGAGTGAGAAGAAGCACATGCTGCTCTATCAACCTGATTCGGGTTACTGCTATAACAGTGACTCCATCTTCCTATATGACTTCATAGACAGCTTTCAGCCGCGTGGGCGTATGCTTGATGTGGGAGCGGGAAGCGGGGTAGTCGGACTGCTTGTCGCAAGAGATAACCCAAAAGTGATGCTTGAGGCTGCGGAGAAACAGAACGCTTTTGTGCAGTATGCGGTGAAAAACGCAGAAGTAAACGGCATAACTTACAGGATGCATGAAGGTGATTTCCTTGAACTCAAAGATGAGCAGGGATTTGACTACATCGTCTCCAACCCGCCTTTTTACCATGAGGGGGCACAGAGAAGTGAGGATGTGATGCGTCATACCGCGCGCTACAATCTACATCTTCCCATCGAAGCGTTCTTTCGTCATGCCCGTCGTCTTCTCAAGCGTAAAGGCCATCTTATCTTCTGTTATGATGCCAAGCAGGTAGGGCTGCTCCTCGGAGCACTGGAGACGGTAGGATTAAGAGTTGTTGATGTACAATTCGTCCATCCAAAAGTTGACAGACCCGCTTCTCTGGTGATGATCCATGCCCGAAAAGAGTCCAGGTCACTTGCCAAGGTCTGGCCTCCGTTTATCACCTTTGATAAAGAGGAGTTCTCTCTAGAGGCCAAAGCAGTCTATGCCAAAGCAAGGACGCACAGTATAAAATGTCGACTTTAATACGAGAAGAGGGTTACAGGTACGCCTTTGACGCAGATGCGTGCAGCAGTTGTGGCGGACGCTGCTGTACAGGTGAGAGTGGTAATATCTTTGTGTCTGCGGATGAAGTGGCGCGTATAGCGGCGCTGCTAAAGATGGATATCGAGAGCTTCCGAGCTGAGTACCTGGTGAAAAAAGGGTACAAGTCCTCACTTAAAGAGAAGGTCGTGGAGCTTTCACATGACTGCATCTTCTTTGACCGTGAGGCCAATGGCTGTCAGATATATATGGCGCGCCCTCAGCAGTGCAAGACTTTCCCGTTTTGGGACTATTATAAAGAGCGAATAGATGAACTTAAGATCGAATGCCCCGGGATCATTGATGATTAAAGGACTCCTGGCATCGCTGATGTTGTTGCTCTTTGTCGGATGTTCGACCCATCAGGTAGAGCATAATAAAGCGCCGCATGAGAAGGCCTTTTTTGAAGAGGATGAGTATATTCTCTATGCGCTGCATGCAGAAGAGACTAAAGAGTATGCTGCAGCCTCAAAACTCTTTGGCGTACTCTATGACCGCTCCGGAAAAAAAGAGTATCTCTACCGTTCACTCTCCAACCAGCTCAAAGCTGGAGAGCTCGATGCTATGCTGATCCGTACCGCATCGATCATCGAAGCCGATCCCAAAGAGTTTGAAGTCAGACGTCTGGAAGTGTTGGGACTGCTTAAAAAGACTTTGTATGAAGAGGCCAAGACCGATGCTTTAGTCTTGGTAGGGATGAGTCATGCGCCAGAAGACTATCTACTCGTCAGTGAAGCTTATAGTAAACAGGGCCACCACGATCAGGCAGTCAGGTATCTTGAGAGTGCCTATATGATCAATTATGATGAGCGTATCCTCAATAAGATGGCCATCATCCTCTATGTCGATCTTGGACGTAAGAAAGATGCCATCTCCTATCTGGAGACGCACAGCAGGCTCAATGGCTGCTCAAAAATCATCTGTACACGACTTGCCGGTTTTTACAGTGAGAGTAACAGCGTCGATGGTATGCTCTCCACCTATCTCAGACTCTATGAACTCGAGCCCGGAGAGGAGTATGCCGAAGCCATCGTCAAGATATATAACTATCAGAAGAAGTATCCCAAACTGATGATCTTTCTGCAGAAGTCAGAGATCGATGACCCGATGCTTTTGCAGCTCTATATCAATAATAAGAGTTACGCTAAAGCAGCGACACTGGCTAAGAGACTCTATGATGACCGTGGTGATATAGTCTACCTCGGACAGTATGCGATCTTCAGCTATGAGAGTGCACCGGATAAGCATGATGAAAAGATGCTTGAAGAGGTGATGGAGACTATAGAGACAGTGCTGCAGCAGAGCGATGACGCGCTCTATCTTAATTATATAGGTTACCTGTTGATCGATCATGACCTTGATGTCGCAAGGGGTATGGAATATGTCCAGGAAGCCCTGAAGACGGAACCTGATTCACCTTTTTATCTTGACTCCCTTGCCTGGGGCTATTATAAACTCGGCCAATGTCCCAAAGCACTTAGCCTGATGCGTAAGGTGGAGAAGGAATTGGGTGCGAAGGATGAAGAGGTCATGGGTCACATTAACGCGATCAAAAAATGTTTAGAAAGGAAAGAATAAGATATGATCTTAGATGAGATAATAGCCAAGACCAAAGAGGACCTGAAAAAGAGGGAGAAGGAGTTTACTCTTGACTGGCTCGGGCGTTCATTGGCATTCAACTCACGTGCTCCGCGTGATGTCATCCCACACCTCACTTCGACACCGGAACAGCCTTACCGCATCATCTCCGAAGTCAAAAAAGCGAGTCCCTCAAAAGGGGTCATCCGTGAGGACTTTGACCCGCTGGCTATTGCACAGGGCTATGAGAAGGGTGGGGCCAATGCTATCTCTGTATTGACAGAGCCGCACTATTTTCAAGGAGACAGAGAGTACCTTGCCGGGATCCGTCGTTATGTGGGTGTCCCACTGTTGTGTAAGGATTTCATCGTCTCCAAATATCAGCTGCTTGAGGCAATGGTATTTGGTGCGGACTTTGTCCTGTTGATCGCTGCGGCACTCTCAAAAGGTGAACTTAAAGAGCTGTTGGGGTATACCCGCCATCTTGGTATGGAAGCGCTTGTCGAAGTCCATGATAAGATCGACTTGACTAAAGCGATCTACGCTGGTGCAGATATCATCGGTATCAACCACCGTAACCTTCAGACCTTTGAGATGAACATGAATCTCTGTTACGACCTTATCCCGCTTATCCCTAATGGAAAGATCATCATCGCTGAGAGCGGCATCTACGAACATGGTCAGCTTCAAGACCTTAACAAAGCCGGTGTGGATGCTTTTCTTGTCGGTGAGTCA
>JAUWRZ010000166.1 GCA_030610325.1 Sulfurimonadaceae bacterium
CGGTCGGTATGGAGCGTGAAGAGGCTGTCAAGTTGGCAAGAGAGGGTGATCTGGACGCTTCGCTAGAGATATTTGACAAGCTCCGTCAGGACTCCCCGGAAGACCGGGTGCTCCTTTATGACCATATCGTAGTCCTAAGTTGGGCGGGTAAAGACAAAGAGGTCAACGACCTGGCCGAAAAGATCGATCTGCTTGAAGCCCCTGCTTATGTCATCAAGACCATCGCCAAGTCAGCTAGAAACCTGCAGCAGTACAAAGTGGCTGCAACGTTCTATGATCTTGGAGTCACACGTTTTCCTGATACCCCTCATTTTTATATAGGTCTGGGTTATGTCTATGCTGATCAGAAAAGAGATGATGATGCCAAGGCCATCTTTGCAAAAGCGAAAAAACGCTTTCCTGATGATAGGGATATCCCTTTTGAAGAGGCCAATATGTATGAAGAGCATGGTGGCTATTTTGATGCTATGCTCACCTATCAGGAGCTTCTGAGATACCCGGAAGCTCATGATAGAAGTGTCAAAAGGCTTGTCCCTGTCCTGAAGCGTCTGGGTATGCCTTTTGTCGCACAAGAGTATGTCGAGGAGAACCCGACGCTTTTCACAAAAGAGGATGCGATGAGCATCGCCAGCGACCAGTCTGCTTTTAGGGTCCGCTGGGATAAAGAGGGCTTTACTGATCAAAAAGACTACACGAGACTCGAAAGTACACTCTCACAGATCGAGACCGATATAGCGATGTTCTCAGAGCAGGGTGAAGCAAAATATAAAGATGCGAAGTTCCTGCAGCTCAACTTTGACAAGATCATTGCTCTTAACGTCTTGGAGAAGAAAGGGGAGGTAGTCGCACTCTATGAGTCGTTGATCGCCAAAGAGGTCTCGGTGCCTCTCTATGTCCAGACTGATGTAGCAGACGCATATCTGGCACTTAAGAAGCCAGAGATCGCTCAGCGGCTTCTCGAAGAGGTCGTCGCTAAAAACCCTCAAGACTTCAAAAGTAAGGTACTTCTCTTTTATGCTTACAGTGATGGCAATGAGATGTATGAAGCGATGGACCTTGCTAAAGCTATGGATAGAGCTGAGCCATTTTCTATCGCAAAGCAAAAGAACGAGCGAAAGGTAGATACGCATCTTCTCTCTATTTTAGCTACTGAGTATGCGGGCTACCTTCAGGATGCGCAAGACAGCCTGGAAAAGGTCGTCGCCAATGCACCTGGAAATAGCAGCTTACGGACGGAACTTGCTAACAACTACTACTATCGGGGTTGGGATGACAAAGCTCTTGAGCAGTACAAGATCGTCCTGAACCGTTCACCCGATGACTTTTATGCAGCCTCAGGTAAGATCGGTGTCTTGATAGGAAAGCATAAGTATGCAGAGGCTAAAGTCGCCCTGGACGAGCTCTCTGAAAAGAACCCGAAACAGCAGTTTGCACTAGGGAGACTTCAAGATCGCTATGAAGAGGACCGCAACGCACGCTTTTACATAGAGAACTCTTTGGGACAGGACCCGGGACAGTTCAGTCAATCCAATAACCAGTCCTACAATGTCCAGGGTTACCTCTATACACCGCTCATCGACGATCACTGGCGCGGTTTTATCTATACCCGTATCTCCAGCAGTGAATACGGTGACTCCGAAGACTTTACCAACAGGCGTTATGGGGCAGGGGTCAACTACCGTGATGCGGACTTTGATGTCAACTTCCGCCTGGCTTACAACACCACCGGTGTCGAAGAACTCACGTATGGCCTCGATGGTAGTTACCGTGTCGATGACAGACTTTCGTTTTATGCGGGTTATGAGAAGTTCAGTGCCGATACACCCTTACGTGCCATCGCTGAGGGTATCACGGCGGACAGTGCGATGGGTGGTGTCACCTACCGGGTCAGTGAGTCCAGAGAGAGTAGCCTTGAGTATGTGTTCATGGGTTTTGAGGATGATAACCAACGTAACTATCTTGGCTTCAGACACTTTGAGAAGCTGATACACGGTCCCTACTATAATCTCGACACCTACTCCTATCTGAACGGTTCGATGAACTCTGAAGAGGATGTCTTCTATTATAACCCTAAAAAAGATGCACAGGCCGGGGTAAAAGCAAATAATGTCTGGGAGCTTTTTCATTATGGTGACATCGCGCTTCAGCAGATCCTGGGTGCAGAGGCCGGGACACACTATGAAGAGGGCTTTGGTTCCAAGTGGGTCGGAGCCCTCAGTATCGAACAGCAGTGGCAGCTGGGCAGGGACTTTGGCCTTGGTTATGGCTATACTCGTAGAAGAGCGACCTTTGATGGCAATGTCGAATACGGCAATCAGTTCTATATGAACCTAAACGGGAGATTCTAAGATGGTCCATTTTTTGAAAGTGCTCTTGATGGCATCACTTTTTATCTCTGCACTAAACGCAGAAGTGAAGCTGGGAGATAAAAACAGCTTTATCTCATTGTGTTACCACAATGTGGCTGACAAGATGACAGACCGGTCGATCATGACCGTTACGACCGATCAGCTTATCTCTCATTTCAAGTGGCTAAAGCAAAACGACTATCATCCCATAAGTATTGATGATATCCTTCAGGCAAAAGAGGGAAAAAAAGATCTTCCCAAAAACGCTGTGCTGCTTACCTTTGATGATGGTTACAAAAGTTTCTATACGAGGATCTTTCCATTACTTAAGATCTACAATTTCCCTGCTGTCTTTGGACTGGTCAGTAACTGGCAGGAGATCTCCATGGATCAGACCTTTGATTATGGAGGAAAGTTGAGACCGAGGGAGATGCTCCTAAGCTGGGATGAGGTCAAAGAGATGGTGGACTCCGGTCTGGTCGAGATCACCTCCCACAGTTATGATGCACATAAAGGGGTGCCTTCGAACCCTCAGGGCAACAGAGCCGCCTTCTACACGACCCTTATCTATGATACAAATGCTACGAAGTATGAATCTGAGGCGCAGTATACTAAAAGAGTATCAGAAGATCTTAGATGGTCGACAGATGTACTTAATAGACACCTTGGCATACGTCCCAGAGCTATTGTATGGCCGTATGGAGCCTACAATCAGCTGACTACAGATGTGGCCGCTAAATATGGTATGCCCATCGCCCTTACGCTTGATGAGGGGGTCAATGACTTAAGTGACCTTGGTCATATCAAAAGGATCCTTGTCCCTCATGATGTGAAGTTTGAGCACTTCTTCTATAGTCTAAAGAGTGAGTCTGACTATGAGAAGAGGGTGATGTTCATCAATCTTGATCAGATCTATAATCCTGATCCGAAGATAGAGAACGAGAACTTGGGCAAGGTGATCGAGAGAGTCAAGAAGTATGGCATCACGGAGGTCTATATAAAAGGCTATTCTGATGCTGACTATGATGGACTTGCCGATGCTCTTTACTTTCCAAACCCGCAGATGCCAATGCGTTCAGATCTCTTGAACCGTGCAGCATGGCAGACCTATACAAGAGCAGGCCTTGAGACCATCTATGTGTGGATGCCTGTAGATGGCTTCAAAGTGAAGGGAAAGAAGACTTCGCTCTACGATGATGATGACAGACTTTTGATCAAGGATATCTATAAGCATCTGGGGATGCAGGCATTCTTTAAGGGGATCTTGTTTGATAACACACTCTTTAGTGATGATATGCTCGAGAGTGTCGATTATAGTATTGATTTTACAAAAGAGTTGACTCAGAATGCAGAGATGTTTAGTGGTCGATTGGAGAGCATAAGACTCCTCAACCCCGCTGTAGTCTTGAGAAAAGAAGGTACGACTGATCAAAGTGACACCTATGCGAAAGCCTTAGACTTTTATGACCATACCGTCATCAAAGCTTTTGCCTATACACCAAAAGTAAAAGAGCCAAAAAAGTGGTTGGAAGGTCTGGTAAAAAAAGTCGCTTCATATCCTGATGGTCTGAAAAAGAGTACCTTTATGTTGCAGAGTATGGTCGTCGGCGATAAACGAAATGGCTACATCGACACAGCTATACTCATCGATCAGATGAAGTATCTGGAGTTTAACAAAGCATTGAACTTTGGTTATTACCCGGATGATTACCTTAACGATCGTCCAAAGTCCAGTGAGATCCGGAAAGTCTTCTCCCTGGAGACTTTCCCTTATAAGGTGAGATGATGGGAACAGTCACAGAGACTTTTTTAGCTGTCTGGACAGGGATGTCGATGTTTGTCTACTCCTACCCTCTGCTGATGTCCTTTATCTGGATATTTGGTGCGATCATCTACTATTTCAAATGGGAGCGTGATGAGGTCGATGCCAATCCTCCCCCGATGAAAGCAAACCCCTTAGTCACTATCATCGTGCCTTGCTATAATGAGTCAGACAATATCATCGAAGTCATCGATCATCTGAACAGGTTGAACTATCAAAACACAGAGATAATCGCAGTCAATGATGGCAGCAAGGATGATACGGCAGAGATCTTGAAAGGATTACTCGAAAAATACTCCAAGCTTCGAGTAATCGATTTTGTGAAGAACCAGGGTAAAGCTACCGGTCTGAACATGGCGGCACTCACGGCTAAAGGGGAGTATCTTATCTGTATTGATGGTGACTCCCTGTTGGGTAAGAACGCTATCAACTGGATGATACGGCACTTTATCGACTCGCCCCGTTTAGGGGCTATCACCGGGAACCCGCATGTTAGAAACCGCTCGACCATCTTAGGTATGCTTCAAGTCGGTGAGTTTTCGGCTATCGTAGGACTGATAAAGAGAGCGCAGAGTATCTATGGTCGCATCTTCGCAGTCTCGGGTGTCGTGACAGCGTTTAGAAAGTCTGCTGTCGTGGATGTCGGCTTCTGGAGTACGAACATGATCACCGAAGACATCGATATCTGCTGGAGATTGCAGGTAAAACACTGGAAGGTCATCTTTGAACCTCATGCGACGAGTTGGATATTGATGCCGGAGACACTTACCGGTCTATGGAAACAGCGAGTACGATGGGCACAAGGCGGTTCCGAGGTCCTTTTACAGTACTATAATATCTTTAAATACAAAGATCAGGTACGGATGTGGCCCATCTTCTTTGAGTATCTCATCAGTATTATCTGGGCCTATTCGGTCTTTATAGTCACCATCGCGCTTATTGTAGGTCTTCTTTTTGGTCTGCCTCTCGATCTCGCACAGTTGGCTGTCAATGGGTCGCTTCTCTCGCTAGTGTTCATGCTGCAGTTCCTCATCAGTTTCTATATGAGTTCAAAATATGAGAAGGGTCTGGCCAAGTACTACTTCTGGCTGATCTGGTATCCTATCGCCTACTGGATGATCATCGCCGCTACCTCTGTCGCAGGTTCTATCAAAGCGTTCAATAGAAAAGAGGAAAAGGCAGTCTGGGATAGTCCAGACAGGGGGATCTAGATGCAACGTGACTCCTACATCTTCAAAAACAGACGAAACAGCTGTTATATGATCAGAGATATCTACATCACACTACTACTGTGGGTCCTTTGGCTTCTCCTGCTCTATCCAC
>JAUWRZ010000091.1 GCA_030610325.1 Sulfurimonadaceae bacterium
AAAAGTGCATCATCGATCTTCTCTTCTGAAAGGATAGCGGCAACCTCCAGGTTCTCATACGCCGTAAGTCCTTTAAAGAGATAATGTGACTGAAAGATCAGCCCAAGAACATGTTTGCGTAACCTGACAAGATGCCTCTCCTTCAAAGTCGAGACCTCTTTACCTAAAAGGACCACTCTCCCCTCATCCGGGGAAAGTAGTGTCGATAAGATATGTAAGAGTGTCGATTTTCCGCTTCCACTGACACCGATGATAGCCATCGACTCACCAGCTTCAAGACTAAGAGTAACGTCTTGAAAAAGTGGATAATCAAAAGAGTGTGCGAGTGTGTCTGCTTGTAAAATAGTCATAAGGGATTATAAAGGAAATGGCTTAAAAAGAGGGGATTGTAACGCTTTGATATGATTTTGATTTTAATTTCTAGTAGGTCAATATAACTTGATAAATGTTTGAGACGAGCAGCCCTAAAGCACAAAAAGTGCGGGGGCCTGCTGCCGAAGCAGACTAAGCGTCAGCGTAGTCAAGCGGACGCGTTCGTTTGACGTCTCAAATAGATAACAGCCTTAACCCATCTGTGCTGCGACTTCTGCAGCAAAGTCTTCTTCTTTTTTCTCGATACCTTCACCCAGTTCGTAGATGATGTATTCGGCGATCTCAGCTGTACCACCATGGGCTTTAGCTTCTTTTGTCAGTGCCTGAGCGACTGTCATTGAGTCATCGAGTACATAGACCTGGTCAAGAAGTGCCAGCTCTTTATCAAGAGTCGTGTTATCTGCTACAAAACGCTCGATCTTACCAGGGATGATCTTGTCCCAGATCTTCTCAGGTTTCTTACTAGCTTTGAGCTCCTCTTTGATAGCATCTTCAGCTTCAGTCATGACTGCATCTGTAAGCTGCGACATACTGATATAGAGAGGGACGTTCTTAAGTGGCTTGCCAAGACGGCCAAGCTCTTCGTTCTCTTTCTTGATCGCTTCGATACGACCGATAGTCTCTTCTTGGACATAAGCCGCATCAAACTCTGTATTGCTGAGTACTTTCGGCTTCATCGCTGCAGCATGCATAGAGATGTTCTTCAAGATCGGTGCGATCGCTTCAGCAGTCTTCGCACTGTCACATGACGCGGCGATAAGGACACCGACACGTCCGTTAGAGTGGACATAACCATTGACTGCACCATGCTCACCAGCGTTAAGCGTCACAAAGCGACGTACTTCGACTTTTTCACCTATGCGAGCGACTTCTTGAGTAAAGTACTCTGAGAACTTACCAGTCTCGTAACCTGTCTCATGTAGCTCATCGACTGTAGATACACCAGTAGTGAAGACCTGTGCGACTGTGTTGCCTACAAGCGCTTTAAAACCATCGTTCTTCGCTACGAAGTCTGTCTCGGCATTGATCTCTGCCAGTGTAGCTGAAGCAAAAGTCTCAGAGACTTTGACACCCAGGCTACCTTCTGCCGCTACACGACTGGATTTCTTCGCCGCTTTGGAGACACCACGGTCACGCAACCACTCTGTTGCTTTATCAAAGTCGCCTTCACACTCAGTAAGAGCTTTCTTACAATCCATCATCGGTGCATCAGTCGCCTGACGCAGTTGTTTGACCATCGCTGCTGTTACTGCCATGATCACGCTTCCTTCACTGCTTCTGCCGGAGCTTCTGCTGGAGCTTCTGCTGTCTTTTCTGCCGCTGCTGCTTCTGCTTCTGCGACCTCTTCTTCTGCTTCGACGTTCAGTGCTTTACCTTCATTGATAGCAGCTGCCATCTCACGACAGAAGAGCTGGATAGCACGTATTGCATCATCATTACCCGGGATAGGGAAATCGATAAGGTCTGGATCACAGTTCGTATCCAATGGCGCGATAACAGGGATGTTAAGGTTACGCGCTTCCTGGATAGCGATGTGCTCTTTTACAGCATCGACTACGAATAGCATGTCTGGAAGTCTCTTCATGTTACGAATACCGCCAAGGTATGCCTGAAGTTTTGCTTTCTGACGAGTCAGCATCAAGGCTTCTTTTTTCGTAAGCATCTCAAGCTGACCGTTCTCTTGCATCTCTTCGATGATGTCAAGTTTACGGATAGATTTCTGGATAGTCGGGAAGTTTGTCAACATACCACCCAACCAGCGATTGTCTACATATGGCATGCCACAACGCTCAGCAGACTCTCTTACAGAGTTACGTGCCTGCTTCTTTGTACCGACGAAAAGGATCACTTTACCTTCTGCTGCAGCATCGACTACGACTTGGTAAGTGTTACGGAAATAACGTAATGTCTTCTGAAGGTCGATAATATAGATGTTTTTACGAACACCGAAAATATATTTTTTCATCTTTGGATTCCAGCGACGTGTCTGGTGACCGAAGTGTACACCACATTCGAGTAAGTCTTTCATTGTTACCATGGATAAGTCCTTGTTAGGTAGAGCTTTGCGCCCTAGATTTTACCGGTTTGCTTCAGTGTCGCCGACAACGCTTTCTATTATTTCAGAAAGATCGCACCGATCTTTGGCATGACACTTGTTTTGTTTTTCTTCTGTTATATAGAGAGAAAATCGCGGAATTATACTAAAGAAACACTTAGCCCTTGCTTTTTATCTCTAGAGCTAACGGCAGTGATAATGAACCTCGACAGGAAGGAGCCTAATAAATAAAATTAACATTATAAAACATCATATGTTCTTATATATTTATTTTAAAATACTTATTTCGCATATTGGACCAATTTATGCTAAATAACAGAAATTAAATCTTAACATACACGATTAACGTTATTTACCGTTTTAGTTATGTTGGGTAATGGGGTATCTGCTTATATGTCCATTTTGGCATATAGACGCTCTATTCTCTTCTGATCCGATTAGAAAGATTTAAGAAAAGATCATAGACAAGGACTGTTTCATGTATTACCGACCTTCAAATATTTTTAGTGCTTTATTGCTGAGTATACTTTTGGCTTTTACCGGTTGTGGAGGCGGCGGTGGAGGCAATACGACGACACCACCAGTAACTGATGATGCCCCAGAATCCTCTACTGAACCAGTCGTGACTGAGATAAGTCTCACTGCCGATGCCGGAAGGGAGCAGAACGTCCTGACGACCTCTGCTGTCACCCTTGATGGCAGTGAGAGTGAGAACACAGGCAGTACAGATAAGTTGACCTACTCATGGGATTTTGTCTCAAAGCCAACAGGAAGCAACGCTATCTTATCTGACGATGCCACCGTCAACCCACAGTTCACAGCAGACCGTAATGGTCTCTACGAACTCCAGCTGACTGTCAACTCTGGACCCAACAGTGATATCGATACCGTGCTCATCACAGCATCGACTGAGAATCTGGCCCCTACTACAGATGCAGGAGCCGATCAAAATGTAAAGACAGGTACCAAAGTCACCCTGGATGGATCAAAAAGTGATGATGCCAATGGTGACAACCTTACCTACCGCTGGAGTTTTGTATCGAAAGCGGCTGGCAGCAGTGCATCACTCTCCGGTACGACTACTGCCCAACCGACATTTACCGCTGATCGCGATGGTATCTACCAGCTACGACTGCTAGTAAGTGACGGCACCCTTGAGAGCAGTCCTGACATGGTAAGTATCACTGCGAGTACCGCCAACTCAGCACCTGTCGCCAATGCCGGAACGGACCAGAACAAAAACACAGGAGCAAGGATCACACTTGATGGCAGTGCCAGTTCTGATGCCAACAGTGACGATCTCACCTACCGTTGGAGTTTTATCTCAATAGCAGCGAACAGCAGTGCCAGACTCTCAAATCCGACTGCAGTAAAACCGACGTTTACTGCTGACCGTGATGGTACATATATACTTCAACTACTAGTCGATGATGGCACCGTTGAGAGTAGTGCCGACAGGGTAAGTATCATTGCATCCACAGCCAACTCGGCACCAAAAGCCTACGCTGGAGACAACCAAAACGTAAACACAGGTACGAATGTCACTTTAGATGGTAGTAAAAGTTCTGATGCAAACAGTGATGACTTGACCTATAAATGGACAGTCGTATCTAGTCCGGACAATATCGATGTCTCACTTTCGAGTACTACTACAGCCAAACCTACTTTCTCTGCAGATCGTGACGGCACCTATATCTTTAGCCTGATAGTCAATGATGGGGCAGTCAACAGTACTTCTGACAGAGTCACTATCACGGCGTCGACAGCCAA
This sequence comes from Sulfurimonadaceae bacterium, assembly GCA_030610325.1. Classification (GTDB taxonomy): domain Bacteria; phylum Campylobacterota; class Campylobacteria; order Campylobacterales; family Sulfurimonadaceae; genus BB26. The sequence goes on from JAUWRZ010000091.1 coordinate 4,199, forward strand.
TTCGGCACCGGTCGTACATGACATCAGCTATCAAGGTACCCAGTCTTCAGAGCACTACCCTGGGGAGGATATCTATCTTGTCGCTAACGCTTCCGATGCCAATAGTGACGCCTTGGATTACATATGGACATTTCAGAGACCAAAAGAGAGTACCGCCAGGATACTTGACAGTCAGGGACATACTGAGATAGTGCAGTTTACTCCTGATGTCCCTGGTGAATATACCATCAAGGTAACAGCCGATGATGGTTCTACTACCAGTAATACCAAAAGTATAGTCGTTCAGATAGAGAGCTACCAGAATCAGACTCCAATAGCCGATCCCGGACCGGATGTTGTCGTAGAGTCAAGTGACTCGGCCCGTTTTGATGGTTCGGGCAGCTATGATGCCGAAGGCGATGATCTGACTTACCGATGGAGAGTCGTCTCTGTACCCGCAGGTGCAAGTAGTACGTTCTGGGCAGAGCCTGAACCTTACATAGCGACTATGGACATCCGTGAAGCTGGTGACTATGTCATGGAGTTGATCGTCAATGACGGCACCTCTGACAGTGAACCTGTAAGAGCGACCTATACACTATTGACAAGTGGTGTGTTAAGCATGCCTTTACGATAGGCCAATATCTTCATCTCCAGGGCTTAAAAAGCTCCTGGTCTGCCTATCTTTCGATCAAGCTTGAAGCTCCAGAAGCTTCTTCTTCACCTCATCCACATGCACGATCTCATACGCTTCACCGTTCTTCTTACGTTTCTGACGTACTCTGACGTTTTCCCAGACGGCTACGATCTCACCTTCAGGACTGATGATACAGGTCGATCGTACGATTCCCATATATTCGCGTCCATAGTTCTTCTTTAGTTTCCAGACATCATAGGCCTGCATCATCTCTGTACTCTCATCACTTAAAAGCGTAATACCAAGATCTTTTTTTTCGATGAAGTTACGGTGCTTTTTCGGGCTGTCTGCACTGACACCCAGGATGACTCCGTTCAGACCGGCGAAATCCGGTGTCGCTTCAGTAAAGTCACATGCCTCTGTCGTACACCCCGGGGTATTGTCTTTAGGATAGAAATAGAGGACTATCCACTTTCCTTTGAGGTCTCGCAGACAGATCTCGACATCGTCCTGATTTGGCAGACAAAAATCCGGTGCTTTGTTTCCTTCTTCGATCATTATGTTTCTCCTATGATTATGATATGGGAGTCTATCCAAAATCAGATTAGACCTCTTTATCTGGCTTTGGACCCACTTGACCTTCACACTCTCACCCTCTTTTGATGCTATAATATAACTATCCTACAGACACTGTGAACACATCCAGTCATAATGAGCTTTTTATGTACCTATCTGCCTCAGGCATCCTCTTAAGAGTATGGCTCTATCTCTCTTTTGTCACCCTACTCTCACTTCAGGCCATCACACTTGGATCACCCTTACAGACACAGGATATCCTTAAAGGCTCTCAAGTCCATATCAGCGATGAGAGCAATAGAAGTGTCAAAGAGGTCCTTTCCGATCCATCACTTTTCAGCTCTTATGAACAGGAGAAGGTCGAGCTTGGCTATACTGACCAGGAGATCTGGACTATGTTCATACTGGAGAACAATAGCTCCGATACATCACACCCCATCATCGAGATCGACAATCCGATACTTGACTATGTCCATCTTTACGAGATAGAAGATGGTCGAGTGGTCGATCATCATCTGCAGGGAGCCCTACTGCCTTTGGGTCCACACGGACAGCTCAACTTCCATTTTGATCTTACGGTCGAAGCCAACATGACAAAGCAGTACCTTTTACATGCCAGTTCTAAAAGCAGTGCACTCTATTTTCATGCCACTTTGATGTCACATCATGACTTTATCGACAAAGAGCTACTTCACCAGCTGGCACTCACACTTTTTTTCGGTCTTATCATCGGTCTTATCATCTATAACTTCTTTATCTACTTTTTTACAAAAGAGGTCACCTATCTCTACTATATCGGGTACCAGCTCTTTACCATCCTCGCTTATGCTTCCTACACAAAGATCATCAACCATCTTCTGCGACCGATGATGCTTCAGAGCGATGCCTATCTTGGTGTCTTCTACCTTATGGGAAGTGTACTCTTCATGCTGCTCTTCACACGGGCTTTTTTACATGCAGAGCGTTTTCCATGGATAGACCTTGGCATGAAAGTGATCGCACTGCTGGCCATTATCAACCTTGCAGTAAGTTACAGTTGCTGTTACCTGATGGATGCAAGCAGTATGCTGATCATGTTCACCAGCGGCTATCTGATCATTAGCAGTCTCTATTTGATGTCTCAGAAAGTACCCCATGCTCTCTACTTCGTCGTGGGTTGGAGTACAGCACTTACCGGACTGCTGATGTTAGGTCTACATCAGGTCGGACTCACCCCCTTTCCTGATTCACTGCTCTATCTCTATCCGGCCGGGGTCGCCTTTGAAGCCATCTTGTTCTCTATCATGCTTGCACGCCGTATTAATCATGTAAAAGCCCTTGCTACAGCTCTCGCCACCCAAAAGGTCCTTACCAGAGAGCTACATCACCGTGTCAAAAACAATATGCAGCTCATCATCTCACTTTACCGTCTGAAATTTGCCGATGTCAAGAATAAGGCGATCAAAGAGAGACTTAAAGAGAGTGAGAACAATATCATCGCGATGAGCACGATCCATCAGATACTTTTTGAACAAAAAGAGCTGGAAAAGCTCGATACTCAGACCTACTTTCAACGACTACTTGATGCCATGCGTTCCTCTTTTGCTGAGAAGCAGATCAGTACGACTCTGAACTGTTCAGTAAGTCTCACGCCCGATCAGGCGATACACTGCGGTATTATCCTAAACGAAGTAGTCACCAATAGTATCAAGCACGCCTTTGATGAAGGGGTAGCAGGAGAGATCACTATCGCACTGTATGAGAAAGAGAGTCACATCATCTTTGAGATGGCTGACAATGGTAAGGGTTATGATAAGAGCACTATTGATGAGGGTTTTGGACTGATGATGCTTCAGGCGCTGGTCCGAGACAACCTGCATGGTACCGTAGAAGTAGTGGACCAGAAAGGGACAGCTTATCGCATCACCTGGAAACAGTGATCAAAGCGCACTCTACTCAAAGACCTTCTCATCACTGATATCACTCTGAGGGCATGCTTTTAGTAGCATCTCTGCAGCTATTCCGTTGTCATAACAGAGGAGCTTGCCTTCTTCATCCAGGACGGGGGTAGTACTTAACCCACAACTAGGTGATTTAGACTTTAAGACTATCTGATCAAGATCAGGATGTGCATCGATAAGCTTCTGTGTCTGTGCCTCGATAAGTGATGTCACATCCCGGCCACTCTCATCTGCGATGACCCGATACCCGGTTTTCGTTCGGATGACCGAAATACGTTCACGTGGAGTCCCTAGGTCTGGAGCTTCCG
>JAUWRZ010000099.1 GCA_030610325.1 Sulfurimonadaceae bacterium
CGGGGATTTATTTTGAGGATGGATAGATAATATGAAGACAAGACTGTATATAGAACTTACATACCTGCTGCTCCTTGGAGCTACATTCGGTGCCGTCATGGTACTTGGCATCTTTGTTGCACCGGTCATCTTTAACTCAGATACCCTCCTAAGTGTCGCCTTGTTAGATAACTATAACGAAGGTGTCTTGATGGCGGAGGTCTTTCACCGCTTCAGCTACTGGGTCTATCTGACGACGATAGCGGTCGTGCTCTTTGAAGTCTGGGAGTATAAGCAGGCAAGACGTAACAAGGTCGCGATGGTCAGTGCCTTTATCGCAGTCAGTACGATGTTGCTTTTCAGTGCGGTCTACACCCCTAAGATCCTGGCTCTTCAGGAGGAGGGTGTCGAAGCGACGATGAGTGATGCTTTTGCCAGTCTGCATACTGCCAGTGAACTTGATTTTAAGATCTTGGCAGTCGCACTTGCTGTGCTCTTCTTTCAGCGTATCGTACTTTTAAGGACTATTAAAAAATGATCCGACTGGAGGGTCTGCATAAGGGGTTTGGTTCAAGACAGATCCTAAAAGGGGTCGACCTGGAGATCCCGGTAGGCAAGACAACGGTGGTCTTTGGTGTGTCCGGTGGTGGGAAGTCGACGATCGTCAAACATATTGTCGGTCTATTGCAGCCAGATAAGGGCAATGTCTATGTCGATGATGTCCGGGTCAATGGGGCTGACGAAGCAACACTACTGGCTATTCGTAAGAAAGTGGGTTTTCTCTTTCAAAACGGAGCCCTTTTTGACAGTATGAACATCCGTGATAATGTCGCTTTTCCGATCGTCGAGCATCAGCGACTGAGTGAAGAGGAGATCGAGAAGATCGTCGATGAGAAGTTGAACATGGTCGGTCTGCGTCCTGATGATGTAAAAAAGCTCTATCCTGATGAACTCAGTGGCGGGATGCGTAAGCGTGCCGGGCTTGCCAGGACGCTGGCCCTTGAGCCGACAGTCATCTTGTACGATGAGCCTACTTCAGGTCTTGACCCGGTCACAAGCGATAAGATAACGCAGATGATCCGTACGCTGCAACGTGATCTGGGTGTGACCTCTATTCTGATCAGCCATGATATCAAAGAGAGTTTTAAAGCTGGTGATTACTTTGTGATGTTATATGATGGAAAGATCATCGAGACGGGAGATAAAGAGCATTTTCAGACTACGGACAATCCCGTGATACAGCAGTTTATCCATGCCAAAGCAGAGGGTCCGATACAGTTTGATTAGTAAGAAGATAGAAAGAGTACTTTAGTCACTCCCTACCGCCCTCCAAATCGTTTCTCCCACCACTGCTGTGGAGTGAGCGTCATATCCTGCAGAAACTCCTCATCAAACCTATACTCATAGTTGTTACAGTACTGTAGTATTAGGCTGTAGGCGCCATTGATATCAGCGCTCATCTTTGTAGCGGTCTCTATATCATCTTTATGTTTATCAGGGTGCCATTTTTTCATGAGGTTCTTATAGCGGGTCTTTATTTCGGAGAGGGTAGCTTTATCGTGAAGACCAAGGAGTGTTTTGGCCTTCATAAGTTGATCAAAGGAGGACATTTACGTGGTAATTATCAATCTTTTTGTTGTCGCATATAGGTCGGGACATCGAGATAGTCGTCACTGAGATCCCCACCGACTACTAGTCTTGGGCGTGACTTGACCTGTACTGGCTGAGGGTTCTCGCTCTCAAAATCCTGGTTATTGCCTGCTGATGAGTTTAGTCCACGTTCAAAGCCTGTGGCCACTAGCGTGATACGGACATAATCAGTAGCAAAAGAGTCATCAGTACTCGTACCGAAGATGACTTCAGCTTCTTCATCAGCGCTCTCGTGGACTACATCCATCGCTTCAGCAAGTTCCATCATCGGGAAGTCAGGATGCATGTTGAAATGTACAAGGACACCCATTGCTCCATTGATAGACATGTTGTCAAGCAGTGGTGATTCGATAGCTGCTTTGATCGCTTCATAAGCAGCGTTCTCGCCTTGGTACTCACCAACACCCATCAGTGCCATACCGCGGTGACTCATGACAGTCTCCAGGTCGGCAAAGTCAAGGTTGATATCGTTCTCTCCGCTTGAGAGGATGACACCACTTGTCCCGCTTACTGCTCGTGAGAGGACTTCATCGACGATCTTGAAGCTCTCTTTCATACCGAGTCTGCGATCGATGATAGAGAGGAGTTTGTCATTAGGGATGACTACGATAGAGTCACTCTCTTTTTTCAACTCTTCAAGACCTGCTTCAGCCAGTTTCATACGTCTACGGCCCTCAAATGAGAACGGTTTGGTGACGACAGAGATAGTCAATGCACCGACCTCTTTAGCGATGTTAGCTATGACAGGTGCCGCACCGGTACCAGTGCCACCGCCGAGTCCAGCTGCGATGAAGACGATGTCGGCACCATCTAGTGCTTCTCGTATCTCATCATAGCTTTCCAGAGCCGAGTCTTTACCAATAGAGGGCTTCATCCCTGCGCCCAGTCCTTTGGTCAGTTTATCGCCTATCTGGATCTTTTTCATCGCGGCAGACTCGTTGAGTACCTGCACGTCGGTATTGGCAGTGATCATCTCGATACCCTCTACTGCCTCTTTGAGCATATGCCCTATCATGTTACCGCCGCCGCCGCCAACGCCTATTGCGATGATCCGTGCACCTTTTTGTATATGTGATTCTTCAATTGAAAATGGTTCCATTTTTACACTCCTTTGTTAAAATAACTGGGTTGCCCAATTCCAGAATTTGGCAAACACGCTGGCTTCATCACTCTTGTTGGCATCCTTCTTGGGAAGCTGTACGAGTCTGTCGAGTACACTTTGGTTCTCGGCAGGTGCTATAGGTGTATCCAGAAAGTCCGGAACAATATCATCTAATGCGACCGGCTCTGTATAGATAGGGTCCTCATTGTGATGACGCATGTTTTTGTTTATATCGATCTCATAAGCAGAATAACCAGCTGCTGCATATTTCACCAGTCCGATGGCGGCAGAGTAGGAAGGGTCGCGAAGTGTGTCGAAAAGTCCCTCCATCTCTACCGGTTTTGCGATGCGTACCGGCATATTATCGAAGATCGCAATAGCAAGTTCTCTTAATCCCTCGATCCTGGTGAATCCACCGGTAAGTACGATGCCGGCTCCCAGGTTGTCTTTGAGTCCACTCTTCTCCAGAGACTGTGCGATGATCATAAGGGTCTCTTCTACTCTGGCATAGATGACATTGTGTACGACTTCGAGTGAGACCTCATGAGTCGAGTTCTCATCACCGATGATCGGCAGTTCGATGAGCTCGTTTCTTGGAGCATTGAGTGAACCATACTCCAGTTTGACACTTTCAGCTATATGAAGCGGTGTATGCAGTGCCATGGAGAGGTCATTGGTGATATGGCTGGAACCTACGCCCAGAAAATCATTGTAGCGTACAGAGTTTCCTGCATGGATCACGATATTACTCGTACTTCCACCCATGTCTATCACGGCCGCTCCAAGCTCCTTCTCGTCTACAGTGAGTACTGCGATGGCTGAAGCGTATCCGGAGAGGATGATGTTCTCTACTTCGACGCCTGCTGCCTGGACCGCTTTTCGCAGGTTGTTCAGGTTCGTTCGCTGTGAAGTGATGATATGTGTCTCTACTTCAAGGCGTGCAGCGTTCATCCCAAGTGGGTCCTCTATGGAGTCCTGGTCATCGACTTTAAAGTTGTAAGGAAGGGCATGAAGGACTTCGAACTCATTAGGTATGTTGGCATTGTAGAGTGAGGTGCGCATGACGCGGTCGATCTCGGTGCCACTGATCTCTTTGTTGGGGATATTGACTATACCGCTGGAGTTCAGACTTTTCGTATAAGCACCCGAGAGCGAGACGATAGCACGTTTGAGTTCTGTCCCTGCTACGCGTTTAGCATCACTGATCGCGTGCTTGATCGACTTGGAAGCAAGCTCGATGTTGGTGATGCTTCCTTTTTTAAGTCCTTGTGCTTTAGCGATGCCCGCACCAATGATCTTGATCTCGTTGTCTTCATCGATGTTGGCTATGATCGCACAGACTTTGGTCGAACCGATGTCTATGGCTAAAACACTCTTTTCCAACTTACAGTCCTCCCATGTAGATCTCGACAGCGTATTTACTTTCAAGGAGTTTTATAAGTCCCTGATCTAGCAGTGTGGCTTTCAGTCGTAACACGCTGTTCTCCTGATCTGTTTTAGATGTTTTAAGCAACTCCTGTTCCACTATATTGAACATGACGATCTTTTCGTTAGTAAGAGTTATAGAACCGCGCTTCTCTTGCTGGTCGAAGAGGGCATTGAGAAACTGGCTGCTCTCGGTCGTCTCGAGGCCTTCGAGGCTTTCAGTATACTCGCGTGTCACAAACGGTGTCGTTTGTCCCTGAAAACTCTCCAGGGAGTCTTTGACAAGCTGCTGGAGCTTTATCTGTTTTTGTTGTGATGTATATACATCTTTGACTGCGTCTCTTGCTGCCTCGAAACTCTTTGGTTCAGCCGGTGTGACACTTTCGAGTCTTATGATGGCATATCCGTCACCGCTTTTACGAGGCTTGAGATAAGGTGCATCAGTCGTAAGCTCTGTGATCTCACCGAAGACCTGTGCGTCATAGGGATGAGAATCACGGTCTATGCTCACTGACTCTACCGTGATAGAGGTGTCAAGCTTCTCTTTCTTGAATGCGATGTAAGTACGCAGCGCCTCTTTATGAGTCGCTTTCTCATCAAGTGCTTCTGTGATCTTTGGTGTCGCCTCTTCAAAGGTGAGTATCTTTCCATCCTCACCGGTAAAGTCATGACGATTGGTCTTATAGTACTCCTGCATCGCTGCCCCATCCTCGGCCATAGTGATGCGTGGTTGTGTGACGACAGAGAGCTTATACTCCGGCAGTGTCAGATACTCTTGCTTCTGAGCTTCCCAGAACTTCTTGAGTGCCTCATCAGAGTCATCAATAGTGACCATATCTGATGTAAGGACCTTGTAGTCGATCTTATCTGCGATGTTGAGTGCAGCGTTGATGACCTTGCTCTCGATCGGGTGCTCTTTTTGCGTGAACAACCCCATTGTCTTCTGGATCAGAATGGTCTTCGTCAGATCCTCTTCATAGTCTTGTATGTTCAGGTTGTTTTGACGAAGTACTTTCTGGTAGACATCTTTGTCAAATTTCCCGTCTTTGGTAAAGGCGGTCTCTGCAGTGATGACGGCTAGAAGCTCTTCATCAGTGACTCGCAGAGAGTAGCTCTGAGCCAGGTTTAAGATCAGAGCCTGGTCTACAAGCTGCTTGAGTGCCTGCTTCTCCAGACCGAAACTCTTGGCCTGGGCTTCATCAAAGTTCCCTTTAAAGGCTTTGTTATACTGACTGTATAGTCTACTGTAGCCTTGCTGCAGTTCGCGCATGCTTATCTCGAGCTCACCGACTTTGGCTACTGCTGTAGCTTTCTCTCCGTAAGAGTATTGTCCCCAACCGACAAAACCGGCGCCTACAAATGCGATCGCTGAGATCCACATCGTTACGACAAGGTACTTTCTATGTCGCTGCATCCATGTAATCATAGTGTTCTAGCCTTACTTAATTAATAATAGGGGCATTTTAGGTTTATTTTCATTAAAACCCACTAAATAGTCGGTATAAACCACACTTTTTGTCACTTGTCAGACCTATAACAGAATATCGGTATTTCTGCTATTATATTAAACGAGATAATAAAAGGTATATACAATGAACAATCAGACAATGGCAGAGCGTGACCTCGATGTCATCTGGCATCCCTGTACGCAGATGAAAGATCATGAGTTTTTACCTATGATACCCATAAAAAGCGGCTCTGGAGTCTATCTTGAGGATTATGAGAGTAACCGTTATATTGATGCTATCAGCAGTTGGTGGGTTAACATATTCGGTCATTCAAACCCAAGGATAAACAGTGCTGTCAAGGCGCAGTTAGACACGTTAGAACATGTTATACTTGCCGGTTTTACCCATGAGCAGGTCGTACGTCTTTCGGAGCGTCTTGTAAAGCTGACTCCGGAGGGACTAACACGCTGTTTTTATGCAGATAATGGTTCAAGTGCTGTTGAAGTGGCATTGAAGATGAGCTACCACTATCATAAGAACTGTGGTGAGGAGCGGCCGATCTTTGTCTCTTTGAAGAACAGTTATCACGGTGAGACGATAGGGGCTCTTTCAGTAGGGGATGTGGAGCTTTATAAAGAGACCTATGAGCCACTGCTGATACGCTCTATTCAGACTGCCGTACCAAAAGACCAGAGCGAGGATTCAGCACTTGAGGCGGCGGAGGCACTTGAGATGCTCTTTAAAGAGCGAGGAAGTGAGATAGCGGCTTTGATCGTAGAACCGTTAGTGCAGGGTGCTGGTTATATGCATATGTATCATCCTCGTTATCTTGTTGAAGCAAGGCGTATCTGTGATAAGTATGGCATCCATCTCATAGCCGATGAGGTGATGGTCGGTTTTGGCCGGACGGGTACGCTGTTCGCGGTAGAACAGGCTGAGATCACACCAGATTATCTCATCCTCTCCAAAGGGTTGACGGGTGGTTATCTTCCGCTCTCAGTCGTTCTGACGACGGATAAGGTCTACCAGGCTTTTTACTGTGATTATGATCTGAACAAAGCTTTTTTACACTCTCACAGTTATACGGGTAATGCACTTGCCTGTGCGGCAGCGAACGCGACACTGGATATTTTTGAAGCGGATGATGTCATAGCGAAGAATAAGATGAGCAGTGCCTATATCGCGCAGAAGTTAAAACGCTTCGAATCGCTTGAGCAGGTCGGTTCTATCCGTCAGACAGGGATGGTCGCTGCAGTAGAACTGCAGGGCTTCGATCCACACGATAGGATCGGTCTGAAAGTCTACAAGTATGGACTCAAACATGGTGTCTTGCTCCGTCCGTTGGGCCATATCATCTACTTTATGCCGCCTTATGTCATAACGACCGAAGAGATCGATATTATGATGGATACGGCTTATGAGGCTATCAAGTCCTTATGACTTAGTCGATATCGTCTATTGAGGTGTTCTTGTCAAGCATCAAGATCCGGCAGCTGCGCTCCAAGATGGCAAGCTGTTTGGCCATCTCATGCATATCTCGATGATAGGCAAAGATACCGTATCCGCGGATGACCATGATGTTGGCGTCGTGGGTCAAAAAGTATTGTGCTATCTCACTGTTTGCTCTGTCATACCAGTCCTCAAAGTTCTTGGGATCATAGATCGGTACCTGACCAAGATGCTGGTGACCGAAATAGTCCTGGGGTATGATGACATTGTGATAGAGTGAGTAGGAGGTGGTAAAGGGTGCCATGGTAAAGGTGATGAACTTGGCATCCGTTATCAGGTTATAGATGCTTTTATGGATATCTGCATCTA
>JAUWRZ010000471.1 GCA_030610325.1 Sulfurimonadaceae bacterium
AGCGTCTTTAGGTAGATGGCTCTCATTTTTTCGCCACTGGTGCTTAGAGTCCTTGAGCGTCTTACCCGTCACACTGGCTTGACCCGGTTCTGGAAAGGGTAAGACCGAACCATCACTTACAGGTACTGCTCCTTGTACTGAAACTGAACATGTGAATGCCAGAACAGCGATTGTGCTTATGCTTATTGTTTTTTTCATTTTATTCTTCCTATTTACTATATATTCACACTATGGCTGCTGCAGACGATGTGTCAGCACTGTCCGCAATAACCAATTATTAGTCGAGGTGTAGACTTTTTCAAGAGCCTGCCTTGATCACAAAGTCGTATGAGACGCTGATGATGCACAGGGTCATTAGAGGTGCCCATAAGCACGGATCATTCGTCCGCTTTTATCTCGGCATAAAGCTTGCCATATTTTGCAGTATCTTCACGGCTGGGCCTGGTACGCACGGAAAGATAGCTAATACGGCCATCTGAATGGATCTTACGTAAAGCAGTGGCATGGACCCAGTAAAAACCACCGTCTTTACTCAGGTTCTTTACATATCCACTCCAAAAACCTTTACTCTGGATATCATCCCATAATCCCTTGAATGCGATACGTGGCATATCAGGATGTCGAACGATGTTATGCGGTTGACCGATCAGCTCTTCACGATCATAACCAGCCACTTCACAAAAAAGATCGTTAGCATACAAGATGGTCCCTTTCTCATCGGTCTCACTGAGAATATAACTTGCATCTGGATAAAACCACTCTGAAGTCATCTCATCCTTGTAAACACCTTTCATGATCACTCCTTATACTTCTTGGAGTAATATTAACACAAAAACACTTCCAAAAACTATAGGACACCTATCAAAAATCATCCATATCGATGACACTCGATCGCTCTTCACTTATCTTGTTGACTTCAGGTTCATCGACTACTTTTTGCATGGGTCTGTTTAACTGGTCCTCCACCTCAAGTTCCAATCCGGTGGAGGTCATGACAAAACCTTTGACCGTGATCTTTCCGTCATGGATGGAGCGGTGATGCTCTTTACATAGCGGTATCAGGTTATGCTTATGGTCTTGGTGAAAATGGCCAATAAAACCGGATTTATCAGCTAAAGAACGTTGAGAGATATGATGGACATCCTCTGCCATCGCCCCGCAGATCACACACTTCGTGACATAAAGCTCTTTGTTGTACTTACTCGTACGCTTCTTCACCAGCAGTTCAAGCTCATCAAAATCATTGGCCAGACGTTTGCGGATCTTGTTGGCAGTATCGAGGAACTCATTGTCCATATGCAGTGACCTTGCGAACTCCAGGCCATAGACACTGCTGCCGCTTCCACCTTGCAATATGCGATTAAAGATCAATCTGTCCTGTGCTTCATCATACTCCACACTCAGGTGAAGATCGACGATATTTGGCAATCTGCGAAGCTCATCCATCGTCGCAAGTTGATGCAGGTGCGTAGCAAAGAGAAAGATGGAACGCAATTTGGCCAGTTTGATAATGGAGCTCGCTACGATAGACACACCAGAGAGCGTCTCCGTCCCATGGCTGATCTCATCACCCAGGACCAGAGAATTCATCGTCGCCCGGTTGAAGATGTTCTTCATCTCCAGCATCTCTACAGCAAAGGTCGAAAGTCCTTTAGCCAAGTTGTCTTTTGAGACTATCCTGGTAAATATCGATTCAAAGAGGGAGAACTTCATCGCTGAAGCCGGGACAAAGAAACCTGACTGTGCCAGCAAGACTGAGACACCGATGCTTTTCATCAGCGAAGACTTACCACTGGAGTTGATACCATAGAGCAGTACCCCGTTGATATCATGCCCATCATGCACAGCCACATCCAGCATCACCGTGTCAGGATAAGGAAGATCCATATATTCGCGCGTACCCATGACGATGTCATTAGGGACATAGATCCCCTGACGCTCCTGTATCTCGATAAGCGGGTGTCGTAGCGCCATGATCTGCATAAAGTTCTCATCCTCTTTGGCATCGATGATCATAGGACGGGCGTAGTTATACATCTGCGCTGTCTTAGCCGAACTCACTGCGACATCGAGGTCTGCCACATACTGGATGACCCGCTCAAACAGTAGTGCATAACGACGCTCATAAGTCGACTGCAACTGGACAAAGCGCTCTTTGACCAGTGCTACGATCCGGCTGCGATTACGCATGATCTTGTCAGAGAGCTGATCGGTGAGTTCTGAGGTGAGCTTGACATGATTGGTCAATCGCTTGAT
>JAUWRZ010000081.1 GCA_030610325.1 Sulfurimonadaceae bacterium
ACTCATCTCTATCAGGTAGAGAGAGTACGCCAAACAGTGCGGTAAACAGAATAAAGAGTATACCACTCATCTTCACAAGCAAAAGTGGTTCGGCGGTAAAGCCGATAAGGTAGATGGTGATGAAGAGGATGCTTAACTGTTTGCTCTCTCTTTCGGCTATGGGCAGACGAAAATAGTAGTAGTAGAGGAAAAGAGAGAGTAAGAGGCCGATAAGACCACTCTGTACGGCGATCATCACATACTGGTTGTGAAAATGGTGTTGTGTCAACTGGAGTTCAAGCCCCGCCGAAAACTTGACCCGATCATCTTCTATGTAACTTTTTGCGACATCTTCATAATCACCCATGCCGATACCAAGCAGGGGGTGGTCTTTGAGTATCTCGCCACTGAGGATGATCCATGCGACCCGCGAACCTCAGGAGGAGTCGAGGTCGCCTTTGAACACCTGTTGGACATCGTATGCCGCCATGGAGACTCTCTTCTCAAACATAGGACTGATGGAGTAGGCCGTAAAGAAGAGTGCGATCATCAAAGTAAACGATAAGAGAAGGGTCTTGATACGCAGACGAAAATGCAAGAACCCAGTCAGTAAGATGGCGATGGCAAAAGCGAGTTGTCCCGCTCTGCCCTGGGAGATGAAGAGATTGCCGGTGACCGTGATGAAAAAGAGTCCCATAAACAGTTTCTCTTTGAGGCTGTAATGCGACGCGTAGATCCGATTGAGCAGGATGATGGCAGTAAAGGCCATAAAGATACTGTAGGCGATGTGATGCATAAAAGGACTGGGATAGTCCGCGCCATGTCCATTGTAGGTCCAAAACTCAAAGAACATACCATAAGCGACTACTTCACTGACAAACATCCCGGCTAAAAAAGCGGTGATGATGGTAGGTACCTGCTCTTTTTTAAGTGCGACTGCAAGGATAGGGATGATCAGCCAGAACGTGTAGTAGCGTAAAGAGGTGACGGCAAGGGAGAGGTCTGTGGTCCACAGAAGTGTGCTGAACTGAAAGAGGATAAAGGCGAAGAGTATGAGCATAAAAGCAGACTCTTTCAGCCGGTCAAAGTATTTTCTGTAATCTACCTCGAGTATCCAGATGATAAATATGGTGATGATGACCACTTTGGAGAACTTCCACGAGAGTGGGGTACTAAAGGCCAGAAGCAGTGTCAAGGTCAGGTAAGTGAGATTAAAATTGACAGCATTATAAAACTCTTTATACAAAAGGCAGCTCACTTTAGGAATTGGGTGAAGATTAGCAAAAGAAACGTTAATTACCGATGAAGTCCTGTTTTTTGGTATGATGTTGCTTTATTCGTTTAGTGTACTTCTATAGATAAAGGATCAGTTTGCGGATCGCGATCGTCAAGACATCAGCACTGGGAGATATCATCCACAGTGCGTTTATTTTACAGTTTATCAGGCAGAAGGTCCCGGATGCTCAGATAGACTGGATCGTAGAGGCAAGATTTGCCTCTATCTTGAGTCACCATCCTGATATCGACGATGTCCTGCCTATCGACCTCAGTTCCATCAAAAAGAAGTTCTCTAACATCTTCAACGAGATCAAACGTGTCAGGCATTATGCCGGACGCGACTATGACCTTGTCATAGATATGCAGGGACTAATAAAGTCAGCAATCACCTCAAGATTGTTGGGAAAGAACGTAGCCGGTTATGACAAAGGGTCCATCAGAGAAGGGACAGCCTCTGTACTCTATAGCAATGGTTATGATGTCCCGTATGATCTAAACACCATAGACAGGTACCGTCTTCTTACGTCTAAAGCATTAGGTATAGAGATCAGCAAAGATGAAGTGGTCGCTAAAAAGCCCTATCTCTTCTATGGCAGTGAGGACTTCGAGATCGCTGCACCGCTCTTCGCATCTAAAAGACCAAATATCATCTTTATCGTCGGTTCGACCTGGGAGAGCAGAGTCTATCCGAAAGAGCAGTTCGCTGAGGTCGCTAAAGCCTTTGATGCAAATATCCTGGTCCCTTTTGGCAATGAGGATGAGAAGGCATTTGCCCACTACTTGGCAGATAGTTCCGACAATGTCACGGTCCTGCCAAAGATGACGCTTGACCAACTAAAGGCGGCTATCTCTCATGCCGATCTCCTCATCGGAAACGATACTGGCCCGACCTATATCGCCTGGGCAAACAACATCCCCTCCATCATCCTTTTTGGCCCGACTCCCGCAGTACGGGTCTATGAGACCGATATCAGCAGACTGTTGAGATCACCCTCCATCGTAGATCCTTACCATCTTGATAAAAACGACTTCTCCATCAAAGAGATCACTACTGAGGAAATCATCGAGACAGCGAAAGCGCTATTAAGTACTTCTGGGATAGAATGACCTTACTATTCATCATACTTATGGGAAAACATGGGATTTAAAGCTGCTCTAAAACGTTACCTGCCGTATCTACGTGACTATGGCTCCTACTATCTTATCGTCTTTATCGGGATCATTCTGACAGTAACGGCGACTGCTGCGACTGCACATATCATGCAACCGTTGATGGACCAGATGTTCATCGCAAGAGATGAGAGCATGCTCTATCTTATCCCAATGGGTCTGATCGCTATCTATATCGTAAAGTCCATCGGACGGTATCTGCAGTCGGTCTTTATGCAGTACATAGGTCTCCATGTCATCACCCGACTTAGAGAAGAGCTGCTCTCCAAGATCTTACATATGGATATGGCTTTTCTATATCTAAATCGAAGTGGTGAACTTATCTCTCGTGTCACAAACGACATGAACAGAGTGCAGTACTTTGTCTCGAACATGCTTCCTGAGCTCTTTCGCGAGTCCTTGACAGTCGTAGCCCTTATCACCTATATCATCTACCTGAACCCGATGCTCTCGTTTTATGCTTTAGTCGTCCTTCCAACCGTCATCTACCCGCTTATAGCCATCGCTAAAAGGCTAAAGAAGTATTCCCACCGTTCGCAGGAGAAGAACGCAGATGTCGTGACACGTCTGACGGAGGTCTTTAACAATGGCGAGATCATCAAAGCCAATGCGACGGAACCTTACGAGATGGCACGTTTTGCCAAAGAGAACTGGAAGTTCTTTAAGATCAATATGAAGGCGGTCTATGTGGGTGAGATCGTCTCACCGCTTCTGGAGATCATCGCCTCTTCCGGACTTGCTGCTGTCATCTTCATCGGGGGTAAAGAGGTCTATGAAGGAAATATGAGTGTAGGTGAGTTTACCGCATTTCTGACAGCGGTAGGCCTGGTCTTTCAACCTATCCGTCGGATCGGCTCGATCTACAGCAAGATCCAGGATGCACTTGCCGCGAGTGAACGGGTCTTTGCCATCATGGATCAGGAGAACACCATAAAAGATGGTCTCAAAGTCCTTTCTCAGGATATCACTTCTGTCAGCTTTAAAGATGCCTCCTTGCAATATGGAGAGAAGCCTGTGCTGCGAAATATAGATCTGGACATCAAGCAGGGGCAGCATATCGCACTAGTAGGTGACAGCGGCGGGGGAAAAAGTTCACTGGTGAACCTTCTTTTACGTTTTTATGATCCCTCTTCAGGTGTCGTAGAGGTCAATGGTGCCGCTATCAGTGAATACACGCAGGCCTCACTTCGACACCATATGGCCATCGTCTCCCAACGTGTCTATATCTTCCAGGACACCTTGGCAGCAAACGTCGCCTATGGTGAGGAGGTCGATGAAGTACGTGTGCTTGAGGCCTTACGTCTGGCAGATGCTCTCAAGTTCATAGAGACGCTTCCTGAAGGCATCTACACCTATATGGAAGAGTTCGGTGCCAATCTCTCCGGCGGACAGCGTCAACGCATCGCTATCGCACGTATGATCTATAAACATGCCTCTTTATTACTGCTTGATGAGGCGACAAGTGCATTAGACAATGAGAGTGAGAAGCGGATCCAGAATGCGCTGGATGAGTACATGAAAGATAAGATCACGATCACCATCGCACATCGTCTGAGTACGATAGAACATGCGGACAAGATCTTGGTCTTTAAAGAGGGTCGTATCGTCGCGCAGGGAACTCACCAGGGACTGCTTGAGACATCAAAAGAGTATCAGCGTCTGGCGGGCTCTCTATCCGAGTGAGGGTTGACCCCTATAAGCCAAGAGGTATTATTGTTCTAAAAGGTTTGGAATCGGAAGCCTTTGCCTCCGCAGTTCGGGAGTCATAGTGGCGAGTGCCAAAAGGGTTAGCACCCCTAAGACTCTCCGTTTCCGAAGAGACTTAATGGCATTGCCCTTCCCCTCAGAACCATTGACTTAAGAAAATAAGTATGAGATGACAAAGGTTTGAGATGAGTAGCCCAAGAGCACAAAAAGTGCGAGGGCCTGCTGCCGAAGCAAACTTAGCGTTCGTGTGACCAGTGCCATTGGTTAGCACTGGTAAGCGTAGTCAAGCGGACTTGTTCGTTTGGCGTTTCAGATAATGAGCACAAAGCTTCACTTTATCGCTTCGCTCCGAAAGGTAAAGCATCCTGACCCCGTCAAAAGCCGTTGTCCTGCTGGCCTTTTTCAGCTGTTCAATGACTATTTGTCTGAGCTTTGATCACGGAAACGTTCCAGTGCTTCTTCCATCAAGGCGATATGGTAGTTCTCTTGATAGTTGATAAGGTCGAAGAAGTGTCGCAGTTCATCGTGATCGATCTTGGCTGCGATAGCACGGCACTCCTCTTTAGCGGCAAGCTCCTCATCGATCCCGGCCAACAGGAAATCTGTAAGTGAGTCGATCTCATAGATCTCTTTGGTAATAAAACGCGGTATGGACAAGATGCCAAGCTTAGCCATCATACGGGCAAAGGACTTAAGATGGAACTTCGACTCATCAATAAGGATCTGGAAGATCTCAAACACACGCTGATCATCGATCTGGCGCTGGGCGTAGGAGTAGATGACGATGAGCTCATACTCCTTATAGGATTCATCAAAGAGAAAGTGAAGCAGCGTGTTCAGAGTCTCAGGCTTAAACTCATCTGCCCCATAACGCAAAGAGCGGTCAAATGCCACAACAGCGGTACTGTCGGCTTTTAACTTCTCCATCGCATAGAGCATATAGTCGATATCTTGCTGGACACGCTGTTCGAGTGCGTCCTCATCACCCATCACAGATTGTAGTTCAAGTAGTGCTTCACTACACCACTGCGCGACATCACTTACACTTCTGGCAGATATCTGCAGCTGCTCACGCTCATAACTGTAAGCGACCTCTGCGTTCACACAGGCGTTCTCTACCCAGCGAAGATGGCGATACAAGATCTCGGAGAAGTCATAAAGCTGCTCCTGAGCCGTACTGTGGTCAAGTGCAAACGAGCCAAAAAGGACTTTTACCCAGGTCTCATGTAGTACGTTAAATTTCTTTGCCCCGTTATGCATCCTCTTTTACCTCACATGTCTTCTCGATAAATTTCGTAGGTACCATAGCATCAGGATCACTTTTTCGTGCTTCGTAATGCTCCAGTGCTGCTAAGAATGCCATCGTGACGATCTCGGAACAGGCCGCATCTTCAGGTGGCAGTTCATCAAGCTTGTCCAGCATGATATTACTCAGTACCAGCGCCTCCTCCAGGTCTACTCCTTTGACGGTCTCGGTAAAGATCGAACCGCTTACGACAGTGGTACTACAGGCTTTGACCTGAAAAGCGATCTCATCGATGATACCCTTATCATCAAGTCTAAAATAGACTATGACGCTTTCACCATTATCGGGGTTCTTGCCAAGACCCATCGCATCATAGACTTCCAGTCTCCCATAGTTTCTCGGATTTACCATATGGTCCACATACAGCTCCATCATCTCGTCGATCTCTTCGTTCTCCAGCATCATCACCCTTTTCACCCAGAATCTTTTTGCAAGTATATCATGAGGATGACAGTATCACATTGACCTCTGTCACTAGGGGCACCTCTAGCAACCCTGTATATCATTAGGATTGCTAGAGGGGCCCTTAGCTCCAATGCGATACAATTGCACCATGCAGATAAATGAAAGCCTTGAGCTAGGCGTTATAAACCGCCTGATAGTAGACCGTAGTACCACCCCGGGACTTTTCCTCCGTTCACTCGATGAGAAAGACGTGCTCCTTCCCAACCAGTACGTCACGCAGGAGATGGAGATCGGCAGTGAACTCGATGTCTTTTTATACACAGACTCCGAAGACCGCCTTGTCGCGACGACCCGAACTCCCAAAGCCATGCTTGGACAGTTCGGCTTTTTTGAGGTAGTAGATACCACCCGATTTGGTGCGTTTGTAGACTGGGGACTTCCCAAAGACCTCTTCGTACCCCGCTCCGCGCAGAAAGTACAGTTCAATGTGGGAGACAGACGTATACTCTATATCACCTATGATGAGCAGACTCACCGCCTCATCGGTGAAGAGAAGATCACCAAACACCTCAGCCATCAGGTCAGCGACCTCCATACCAACAGCGAGGTCGACCTCCTTGTCATGGCAAGGACCCCGATGGGCTTTAAAGTGATAGTCGATCATCAGTATGAGGGAATGCTGTTTCATAATGAGCTCTTTGAGAAGCTTTACACCGGTGACAGTAAAAGAGGCTATGTCAAAAACATCCGTAAAGATGGTAACCTTGACATCTCTCTTCAGCCTATTGGAGCCAAAAAAGGTGACGCCGCTTCGGAGAAAGTGATGGCACTGCTTCTGGAGCACGATGGCATTCTGCCTTATAACTATAAAAGCGATGCCGAGCTGATCACGAACACCTTTGCGTTAAGCAAGAAGAACTTCAAACGGGCATTGACACAGCTCCAGGATGAGGGCAAGATCGAGGTCAAAGATACCGGGATCTACCAAAAGAGCTGAGATGGCAAAGAAGAAGAGATCCATCGAACTTGTCGATCAAAATATCACTTACGATGTCGATGAAGGTGTAGTCAAGGTGATCCGTTTAGATCCCAACACGATGACAGTGGATGTCAATGTCCATGTGGAGGGTCAAAAAGCGCGCCCAGAGCGCATCCGCTTTGCCCAACTACCCAAACACATCAAAAAACTGGTAAGGCCACTATAGATGCAAGATGACGACTCCAGCGGATTCACCGCTTTTATCGACTCTGTCGGCGGAGCAGATATGTTTATCTGGATCGTCATGTTCACTGCCCTGATCATCTTTGTGCTGGTCATGGCCTATATCAATAAAGACGCACCAAGAGATTAGGAGGGCACCTATGAGACTATATCCCCTACTCCTGATCTTGCTCATCCTCATTTTTGGTGGCTGTGAGAAAAAACGTGTACCAGTCACCGCCTCATGTCTCGATATCCACAAGACCAAGTCAAATGACCACTCACACGCTTCCCTACGCAAAGAGCTTACACGACTGCAACACCAGTATGAGCAGTGCGGCACGGTAGAGTGCTGTGAGTTCTATGTTGAAAAAGTCATAGCAGAAGGTTCTGCCGTTCTCGACCTTCCGGCGGGGGTGATGGATGGGGGCTACTCTACTCCTGATGATGCTAAAAAGATATCAGCCTATGTGATGACACTCTCAGGTAAAGCACCTACTCATCCAGAATACCTCGAAGATGGGAACCTCTACTATAATGGAAACTGTGGCGGCTGTCATGGAGATGATGGGAAAGGATTGGGCGGTGCTTATCCCGACCTGACACTTCCTCTGCTCGAAGGGGCCAAGCTGCTTAAAGATGAGATCGCACAAGATATCTCGACCCTGAAAAAACAGTTACTCTAGGGGTCTTGTCCACTGCCATTAAGTTAAGCATCTTAAGTCTCTTCGGAAACGGAGAGTTTACTCCCGAACTACGGAGGCAGAGCCTTCCGATTCCGAGTTTGGTAAGAAGTTTAGTCTATCTCTAAAACTGAA
>JAUWRZ010000508.1 GCA_030610325.1 Sulfurimonadaceae bacterium
TCTTCAGCATAGAGGTCGACGATGTGGAGGACGCATACTCTCAGGCACAAGCCGAAGAGCTTGAGGTGGCATTGACACTACGCTCGGAAGAGTGGGGGCAAAAGCATTTTTGTGTCAAAGACCCGAATGGTCTGCATCTTGATGTCGTTGAAGCCATCGAAGCGACAGAAGAGTATCAAGAAGGGTATACCCAAGAGTGAAGATCATCATTGATGTGTTCCGCGCAAGTAATTAGATAGGTGGTCTATACAGAGCCTATCTTCCCACTAAGTGTCACCAGATCACTTTGCCTGTTGTAAAGCATAAGCATCGTCAAACCCATCCCCTTGTCTGACCGACTTGATCAGGTCGATAAGCCCTTTTTCTCCCGCTTGTTCATACCATTGTTGGACTATATGTCCTGCGGTAGCATAAGTGACGACAAGTTCGCTGCCATTGATATCTTGTTGGTACTTTTTAGTCGCGCCCGACCAGTCGTGACTGCTTATTAGTTCGTTGATGTCAGGGTAGTGAATGGCTTGCTCCTCTATCTTTTTCCAGGCTCGTTCATCATGTCTGGGCTCATGACTGACGATTACAGCGACACCTTCATCAAACCAGCTCGGTATCTCTCGCGAGTTGAAAAACCCGCCGACTCGTTCATAAAGTTCTGCATGTGACCACTCGTGGCTGATAAGCTCTTTGGTCAATGCTCTAGGAGAGAGAACGATGTGGTTGGCTACCTGATGCGCTCTTGCCCCGCCGCCAAGCGATCTAAAACACGCTTCGGTAGAGCAGGCATAGATAGCAGGGCTGGAACTGACACTGCCCCATATGGCGGCGACCTGCTTTTTAGCTTGGACGGTCTCCTCCAACAGTGCTTTTTGCTGCGCTTCATCCATCTTCGGATCGACATAGATATTTGAGGCAATATTCTCCATACCGAGAAATGAGGCGGGAAAAAGGACTTTGGATTTTTTTAGGGTACTGCAGCCTGCCAGTGATAAGAGTAGAGCAGGGAAGATGATGAGGTAGGTGAACAGAGGTCGCACGCTCTCTCCTTTTATCGCTATCTGCAGTGGGTACTTATGCTATCAGACCGCGAGTCTCATCAAACCTAAGCATGAGGTTCATATTTTGGACCGCCGCACCGGACGCTCCTTTTCCAAGGTTATCAAGTCGGGAGACTACGAGCAGGTAGCTCTCGTTCTCGTAGACAGAGATCTCGATACGATTTGTATTGTTACACGTCATCGCATCCAGGAATCCACTGTCGAGATAAGCCTCACTCTCTTCAGAGACTATACGGACAAAGGGCTCATCTTTGTAGTAGGTCGCATACATCTCAAGAAGGGTGTCTCTATCCATTTTTTTGAGTAACTCATCTTTGATGAGGTAGGACATCACTAACATACCCTGATCGAAATTGCCGACACTTGGAGTAAAGAACGGAGCATCATCAAGCCCCAATACATACTTCATCTCCGGCAGATGTTTATGATCCAGTCCGAGAGCATAGGGCCTTTGGCTTTTAAACTTCTCACTGTTTTCAGGTGCCTCATAAAGGTCCATCATCCCTTTACCGCCGCCGCTGTATCCGGTGATGGAGTGACAGACGAGCTTCTGCTCTTTAGCGACTATACTGTTCTTCAATAAAGGGTTCATCGCCATGATAAAGCCTGAGGCATGACACCCCGGGACACAGACTCTTTTACTCTCTTGTATCTTGGTGCGCTGTGAAGGGTCCAGCTCCGGTATGCCATAGACCCACTTGGGATCTATCCTGTGTGCGGTACTCGCATCGATGACTTTCGTGTTCGCATCGGTTATCAGTGCCACGGACTCTCTTGACGCGGCATCTGGCAGGCA
>JAUWRZ010000463.1 GCA_030610325.1 Sulfurimonadaceae bacterium
CCAGACTCCTTAGACCAACGCTTGTCACAGTATACACTATTGCATGACCTTACCGTAAAATACTCTCTTTTCATCAACACTGAGTTATAATCCCGCCATATTTATAAGGAGACATCTCCATGCCTGAAGAGACCGATCAACCGACACAAAAGATCTACAACGACCCCATAAGCGTTGCCAAACGTACCGATCAGAAGCTACACTATGTAGCCGATCATGACAAAGCACGTATGCTGACATATATCATCAAGAAGCGTGAGCTGCAACAATGCGTTGTCATCACAAAGACTAAACGTGATGCCGATAGACTAAGTACTTATCTTAAAGAGCAGGATATCCATGCTGCTGC
Organism: Sulfurimonadaceae bacterium; assembly: GCA_030610325.1. Taxonomy (GTDB): domain Bacteria; phylum Campylobacterota; class Campylobacteria; order Campylobacterales; family Sulfurimonadaceae; genus BB26. The sequence goes on from JAUWRZ010000463.1 coordinate 350, forward strand.
TGTACACGGCAATAGACGAGCGCAGGAGAACGAGGCGGCTGTCAAGGTGTTTAAAGAAGGTGGACTTGACACCCTTATCACTACTGACATGATCTTACAGTCACTCGGACTTAGCGAGCTCACCTGTATCATAAGCCATGACCTTCCAACCGAGCCCAAACACTATCTCAGCCGTCTAGGCTGTCTAAGTGAGTCCGGTAAAGCCATCGCCTTTGTCGATCTGAAAGAGGAGCGTGAGCTCTTCGACATCGAACGAGTCATGCGTCAGGAGATCACGCAAGAGGAGGTAGAGGGTTTTACCCCGACCTCCAAAACAGAAGATGATGCCTCATCACAAGATAAGAAGAGACAAAAAAAGAAGCCACGCCATCGTAAGCAGCGAAAAAAGTCCGGTAGTAAAGTCAAAGAGGGACGTGATATAGCTCCTAAAGATACCAAATAGATGAGTGTCTCTATGACGCATCTGGAACTTGACAATATCTTCATCCCATCAAAGATACCCTCAAAGAAGTTGATGATCATCTTACATGGCAGAGGTGACAGCTCGGAAGGCTTTACCTCCCTACCCCCTTTTTTAGAGCTTGATGAGATGAACTATCTTCTTCTGGATGCCCCTTTTGAGTACTACACCGGTTACTCCTGGTATCCTCTTCCTCCCGAGCAATTACCCGGCATAACCTACTCATCTGAGATGTTGACTAAAGTACTTGATGAGCTGTTCAGTGAGGATTTCAATGCCGATGAGAGCTTCCTTTTTGGCTTCTCTCAAGGGGCACTTCTGACATTTGAGTTTGGAGCAAGATACCATAAGGTCCTCGCTGGCTATATAGCCATCAGCGGTTATATCTATGATACTCAGAAGCTTCTGCTGGAGATGGATCAGGAGGTAAACAGAGGCCAATGGCTCTGTACCCACGGGACGTATGATGCTGTCTTGCCATTTCAGACCTCTCAAGAACAGATAGAAGTCTTGCAAGATGGTGGTTTTGATATCACATTTAAAAGCTACCCTAAAGACCATAGTATAGACAGAGATGAGCTGATGATGATACAAAAATGGATTAAAGATAGATCGATGTAAGGAAAAGAGGTACAGGCTGATACCGAAGCAGTAAACGGTATCGCCCGTACTCTAGGAGTGTATGAAAAATGTATAAACGAAAGTCTAGATAGGAGGAGCGTTAGACCTATCTACCTTTCTGAACACAGTATAGCATAGATATTATTTTATGTTAATTTTTGTATTAATTCCGTTTAAAGTATTTCTATTGTGTTACCTGATCACCCACACACTTCACTAACGCACTACAAAACCTCCGACAAATAGCTCTTCGCTCTTAGTCTGTATGATATCTTCCACGACACTTAGTGCTGACCCCTCTTTAATCAGCTCGATAAACAGTGTCAGCTTCGCATCCCCGCAAGTGACACCAGCTTCTACACTCCCATCAGGAAGGTTCCTGACGTAACCGTCAAGACCCAGGTCTTGTGCATTTCGCTGTACAGTAGCACGATACCAGACACCCTGGACCTTGCCCGTTATTAAAAATCTATGACTATTCATAAGAGATAGTATACAATCTCATCATGAAAAAAGAACATATTCTTCTGGGCATAGACCTGGGTGGCTGCATGAGCGGTAACAGTGCTTACATCTATGCCAAAGTCACTGATAAGTCTATAGACATCATCGAACACTTCAAAGAGCCTCGACACAAGACACCCAGAGAATGTGCCGAGTTCTTACAGGCTGCACTTACTCGCCATAGCGTCGATGCTATTGCTATAGATGCTCCACTTAGTCTGCCTAAAGCGCTGACAGACCCCAATGCATCCAAGCAGAAACGTAAGGGAAACGGTGAGATCCTCAATCCCTATCTTTTCCGTTATACGGACTACTTTCTCTTTGAGCGATTTGGGCTGCGACCTATGCCCCCTGCCGGTGACCGCATCGGTC
>JAUWRZ010000043.1 GCA_030610325.1 Sulfurimonadaceae bacterium
CAAAAGAGTAGCGCGCATCACTCATCGCATCGTCAATATCACGTGCACCGGTACGACCACGGGCAATATCAGCAGCATGTGCTGCGATCTTATAAGCGATGATACCTTCACGGACATCATCTGCATTTGGAAGACCAAGATGCTCTTTAGGTGTGACATAACAGAGCATGGATGCCCCGTGCCAACCACCTACAGCAGCGCCGATGGCAGAAGAGATATGGTCATAACCCGCAGCGATATCCGTGACCAGTGGTCCGAGGATATAGAACGGTGCTTCATGACATAACTCACGCTGGATCTTCATGTTACGCTCGATCTGGTTAAGAGGCACATGCCCCGGTCCTTCGATCATCACCTGAACATCTTTCTCCCACGCTCTAAGTGTCAGTTCACCAAGGACTTTAAGCTCACCCAACTGTGCATCATCAGAAGCATCAGCCAGACAACCCGGACGCAGTGAGTCACCCAAAGAGAGAGAGACATCATACTTACGACAGATGTCCAAGATCTCATCATAAGCAGTATAGAAAGGGTTCTCACGGTGATAGTGCATCATCCATGCTGCCATCAATGAGCCACCGCGACTGACGATCCCCATCTTACGCTGTGCGACTTTCGGCATCGTCTCAAGTAAGAAACCTGCGTGGATGGTAAAGTAACTGACACCCTGCTGCGCCTGACGCTCCAGGACCTCAAGCATCTTCTCGATGGTGAGGTCCTCGATCTTATTATTGACATCATGCAATATCTGATAGATAGGCACTGTCCCGATAGGGATCTTTGAACTGCCTATTACATTTCTACGGATCTCATCAAGATCACCGCCGGTAGAGAGGTCCATCGCCGTATCTGCATTATAGTGCTGAGACACCTGTATCTTCTCTATCTCACCTTCGACATCAGATGCCAGGGCAGAAGAGCCGATGTTCGCATTGATCTTACAGGTAGCTGCAATACCAATAGCCATTGGTTCAAGGTTCGCATGATTGACATTCGCAGGAATGATCATACGCCCTCTGGCCACTTCTGAACGGACCAGTTCCGCAGAGAGCTTCTCGACCTTTGCTACATACTCCATCTCCTCAGTGATGATGCCCTGTTTGGCATAATACATCTGAGTGCGGACATCGTCGTCTTTTCGTTTCTCGACCCATGAAGTTCTCATTAATTTCTCCTAGCTCTGTCTTTGAGCGTAATATAGTCAACAAGGCTAAAATAGCCTCATGCTGTATGATCGATCTAAAAACTTTCAAGTAATTTTAAAATAGTGTGGATCATGCACTTATAATAATGTATCTATCTATTTTCAAGTCCAGTAAAAAACACTCTAGTACTTAGTTTGACAGCGTACCCATACTACTTAAAAAAGTAGAGAAATTTTACATAAACAAGATAAAAAAAAGCTTTTGGAGTGTATACTTTCGTAACATTTTTTGAAAATTAGGAGTCTTTTTGTCTGATTTGACGCTTATCCTCCTTGCTGCAGGTGATTCAAACCGCTTTGGACACCCTGTAAAAAAGCAGTGGCTACGCATAGACCATGACCCACTGTGGCAATTTGTTACAAATATGCTTCAAGAGAGTGCTCTCTTTGCCAAGATCATCATCACGGCACACCCTGATGAAGTTACCTTTATGCACACTTATACCGATCACACTGTCGTCGCAGGTGGAGAGAGTAGACAAAAGTCGCTCCAAAACGCGCTTGAACATGTCACTTCCCGGCATGTTCTGGTCACAGATACCGCCAGGGCCTGTATAGACACCTCCTTTATTGAGCATATCATCGCCCAAAAAGATAAGGCTGACTGTATCGTCCCCTATCTCTCCGTGACAGATACTGTGGTCTATGGTGACACGACTATCGAACGAGATGATGTCAAACGTATACAGACCCCCCAACTCTCACTCACGGACTCCTTACGAAAAGCCCTTCAGACCGATACCCAGTACTCCGATGAGAGCAGTGCCATCAAGGCTTTGGGTGGTAGTCGTCACTATGTCAAAGGGCATGAGGATGCCCATAAGCTCACCTACCTCTCAGACCTGAAAAAGTTGCCGTGCCTTAAAGGACCAGCGACCACGACACTAAGCGGAAACGGCTTTGATGTCCATGCATTTGAAGACGCTAAAGTAATGGTACTCGGCGGGGTGAAGATCGATTCCTCTTTTGGTTTTAAGGCGCACAGTGACGGTGATGTCGCTATCCATGCACTCATCGATGCACTTCTTGGAGCTGCAGGACTGGGTGACATCGGTATGCTCTTCCCTGACAGTGACGATGAGTATAAAGATATAGACTCGAAGCTCCTGCTCGAGAAGACCGTTCTGACACTCCATCAGCTGGGGTTTGTCATCATCAATGCAGACATCACGATAACTGCACAGACACCACGTTTGGCCAAGTATAAAGAGAGCATGCGTAAAGTACTTGCTTCTCTGCTTCACATCCCACCATCACGTATGAACGTAAAAGCGACTACGACTGAGGGACTAGGCTTTGTAGGCCGAAAAGAAGGCGTTGCTGTCATAGCGACTGCCTCATTAAACTATTTTGATTGGACGAGTGAATGAAGATATTGATTATTGAGAATGAGATCTACCTGGCACAAAGTATCGCTACCAAACTGGGTGAACTTGGACATATCTGTGATATGAGTAGCTCGACTAAAGATGCACTCAAAGGTGTCGCCTATGATGTCGTCCTGCTCTCGACCAGTATCAACGGTCAGGACTTCTACCCTGTCATCGATGCCTATAAAGGTTCTATCATCATATTGATGGTCGCCTATATCAGTAATGACACCGTTTCCAAACCTCTTAAGGCCGGTGCAAAAGACTATATACTTAAACCATTTATGATCGAAGAGCTGATCAGAAAGATCGAACACTTTCAGGATTATGAACGACTCAAACGCCAGAACCAGGCTTATGAGCGCTACCTGGACTATACATTCGATGCTGTCGATATCGAACAGGACCTTGACAAACTGGAATCACCACTCTTTATCTCCAGTAATTTTCAAAAATACTCCGATGCCTTTGCCTTTAAATACGCCAATCATCAGAACCGCTCACTGCACTTCATCACCCTCTCATCAGCCAAAGCACTCAATGAGATAGCTTCTATACCCAATAACTCCATCCTCTATATCTGTGATTTTCAGACGCTTAAGAAAGGTGATAGAAAACCATTTATGGAGCTTATCACATCAAGGGATGTGATCATCTCCAGTACTGATACCATCGAGGGGATCGATCATGATGTCATCGAGATCAAAAGTGAGAACAATGTCTTTGAACAGGGCGATATTCTGCCTATCGAGGACTATGTCAAATATATCGTCTTAAACTATCAGCACAAGTTCCCCGATACTGAACTCTCCAAAAAGCTGGGGATCTCTCGCAAAAGTCTTTGGGAAAAGCGAAAAAAATATGGCATCATCAAGAAAAAATAAGACCCTCTTCATAGACAGTGAGGCAGTATCAGCACTCACCCTTCTTAAAGCCGGCCTGCTTGACCCGGTCAAAGAGCTCTATAACAGTAAAGAAGCCGTAGAGGCCTTCAAGACAGGTCTACTTAATGGAAGTACCTTTCCTTTCCCTTTTCTTCTGGCGCCAAGCGGGAAACGTAATCAGGAGACCCTACGTAGTATCAAAAAAGACGAATCCCTTGATCTCATCACCCACGGCAATAAAAAAGTAGGCAAGATCAAAGTAGACGAAGTCTTCTCTATCGATGTCCAGGAACGCCTTCGCCAGATCTATGGGACAGACGACTCTTCACATCCGGGTGTCGCCTCCACAAAGAAACGCCTTGGACACTACTCTGTGGCTGGAAGCTACACCATAGACACTTCCCCGCTGGAGAAGATAAAGAAGAGTATAGCTGATGCGAAAGTACGCATAGGAGCACAACACACCACCGCTATCATGATGGCAGCAAACCCACTGCATCGTGCCCATGAACGCCTGATAAGACAGACGCTTGAGCGAACTGATCTCATAGTCATCTTTCTACTCAAACCCTACAACAACACCGACCTTGCCTACGACCTCCGACATGATGTGATGGACTATTTTATAGATAATTTTCTACCTCAAAACAGAGTCATCATCATCACACTTGAGAACAGCTATCTATTTGCCGGTTCCAATGAGGTGATCATCGATGCCATCGTCGCTGACAATTACGGATGTGACAAGTTGATGATAGGACAGAACCATGCCGGTGTAGGCATGTACTACGACAGTAATGCAAACCACTCAGTCATCGATCATCTTAAAGGCATAGATATAGACATTGAGATCGCCTCAGAATATGTCTATTGTGATCAATGCACTACACTTGTAAGTACCAAGACCTGTCCGCACGGGCAGCATCACCACATCTCCTACCACTCAGACTCGATATTGGAGCTGATGAAGACAGGTATCCTGCCACCGGCAGTGCTGATGCGTAAAGAGATATCCTCGATCATATTATCTAGACTCTTTCCAGAGCGTTTTGAGAACATCGAAAAACTCTATAATGCCATCATGCCGGGTCAGGGACTTATCGAAGAGCACTCAGAGAACGACTTCTACAGTGAGCTGATGAAACTCTATCAGACGACATCACTGACTTGAGGACACCTCTAATAAAGAGTATCAAAAGGCTACGTCGACTTCTACTGACGGCTCTCTTATATACCTATCTATAAACAGTACAAGGAATAAAATGAATTGGTTTTTTATCACCGTCGGTTACAGCGGACTCTTTCCAAAGGCTCCTGGTACGGTCGGGACGATCGTCTCGCTTCCTTTTGGTGTAGCTATCCTGGCTTATTTCGGTTCCCAGACACTTTTTCTGGCTGCTCTCTTAATGGCGGTCGCCGGAATAAAAGCTATCGACAAATATGAGAAAAAGAGCGCTATCCATGATGATAAACGTATTGTCATCGATGAGCTGGCCGGTATGTGGATAGCACTTGCTATCGCTCCCGCAGTAGCCTTTAGTATGGATGAGCTTATGGTATGGGAAAATGGGCTGGCAATACAGATCGTACTCAGCTTCATCCTCTTTAGGTACTTCGATATAAAGAAACCTTCTATTATAGGCCGCATAGACCGTGAAGCAAAAGGGGGTATAGGTGTCATGGGTGATGATGTGATAGCCGGCTTTGCAGCAGGGATCTCCAGTGCTATCGTCTGGCAAGTGATCCTCAAAGTGCAGACACTCCTCTAGAGAGTGTCCACAGTCCGGGAGTGACCTTTCAATTTCTGAAGATCAGTTCGAGTCTGGTGTCCCCATAGACATCGGCTCTATCGTAGGGTCAAACTCCTCGAAGTCCTCGACTATCTGATCGAACATCTTCTGTGTCTTTCTTACCTTGATCGTAAAACCGTCGAAAGTCGGCTTGGAAGCAGGGAATGCCTCAGAGAGCTCTTTATAGATAAGGACACGGCCATCAAGGTGTTTGTTAAACTCCGTAAAGGCATCACTCAGGTACTGACGCTTTGTCGTATGGCGAAAGAGCGCCTTTATCATCTTCTTGCGCTCTTTTATCGGTAGACTCTCATCGATGGCTTCAGCGACACGTTTGATATCCATTCTTGAGAGATATACACCACTACTGACCGGGGCCAACAATCTGGTAGAGATCTCATCTACAAAGGACGGTACCGGCTCATCATCGACCTCGTCTCCACTGTCTCGACCAGCTGTATGTTCCGCCTCAGGGTCAGTCGTACACTTCTGTCTGACAAACTTATCAAACTCCGCTTTGAGTTCATCTATCTCAAGATTTGATTTCATCTACTCTCCTTCTTCCAAATAGTATAAGCACTTTCCGTAAGATATGCAAGCATATCCTCATAACCCATATAGGCACTTGTCGCAGCACTCTTAAAGAGCGAGAGATGCTGTTCAAGATCGATCATCAACGGCGCTGGTACAATAGGTATCTCACCGGTACCCTTAAGTGTCGAAGCGTTTATTGCTGCTTCACAACCACTGAGATCAGCCCCTGTCTCATCCATCACACGTTCAATATCGAATGTGATGTCTTTCGCTCTATCCCCAAGGCCCTGTGTCAGTGCCAGACAGGACTCTATGCGGTCATTGAACAAGACCACTCTCTCTACATCACACTCTGATATATGCCAAAGCAGGGACTTCGCCAGTGCACCACTGCCCAAGATAGCCAGTGATCTGACCTCTCGCTCTTTTAGCACTCTGACTAAGGCTCGGCCGATCAAGATCTCACCTATCAGCCTCCCCTCTTCTACATGTAAGATGTCACAAAAACCACAAGCACGCACTTCACTGCTCTGCTCATCAAGGATCTCGACTACTTCGTGACGATACTCAGGAGCGAACGCTACACCGTTTAACTGCGCCTTTCTCAGGTTAGTAACGGTAAAGTAGAGGTCATCGGGACGGATGTTCATCGGAATGATCATCGCATCATCCCCGTTGGCTTTAAACTGCTTGTTCAGCATCACACTAAAGCGATCAGATGTCGCTTTCTCACCTATAAATCCGTAGAGACTTGTCTGTGCTGTTATCTGGTTCGCTTCGTTCATACTTGCTTCATTCATCGACTATCCCCCATAGGTCTCTGGCCTCTTGTTCCTCTATCTCACAGCGGTAACAGAGCCTTTTACCTTTTAAAGCTGCGTACGGTGTGCCACACTCATCACACTGCCGTATCTTGAACGTGGCAAGACGCTGGATCACCGGTTCGAAGAACTCCTTGATACTATACGAATCCGACAGTGTCAGACACTCCGGCTCGCACACATCATGACAGAGATGGCACTTTACACACATCAATGGGTCAAAATCGATCTTTGAGTTCTTCATATCACTGCTCAGTGCACCGGTCGGACAGACTCGGTAACACATCTGACAAGCTGTACAACTATCTGCATCGAGTAGTTTTTGAGATGTGAACGAGAGCTCATTGGCATCGACTACATGGTAGGTAGAGGGCTTCTCTACTCGTTTAAGCGCCGTAAAGAGTAATTTACGTTTATCGCTTATACCCTTATTGCGCATCTTCTGAATATCTTCACTGCCTAAAGTATGCTCCAAGCGTTCATCTGTCGCGACCTCGACCTCACGTTCAAAGTCACTTTTTACTTTGACAGCATTTTTTAGAGTGAAGGCACCAAAAAAGCCGCGCCGACCACTCTTCTGCTCGTTTTGCGAAGCGTCTTCCTCATAGCGGATATCCTTAAGTGTGACACTCCCATCGATCTCCATCGCTTCAAGCAGATAATCCGCCTCTTCCGCATTGGCTCTTATCTGAGGTTCACAGGTAGACGCGACTGCACACCCGCTGCAGTGTCCCATATCCAGGAGCAGCTCCCCTTTAAGTGATGCCAGTGCAATAAGATGTTCGACATTTAGCACAGAGATACAAGGCAGGTTCTTGCGACACGAGAGTAAGTTCTCCTCCTCAGCCGCAAACTCGAAAAAGAACTCAGTCACACTAAACTCGTCGAGCTTTAAAGCCTCTGTCGGACAGACACCTACACAGCCACCACAGCCCACACACTCAGAAAGGTTGATAGAGGGGAGCATCTCTGTGATCTTGATAGCTTCTGTAGGACAGATGACTTCACAAAGCGTACAGGTGCTCTCTTTGGACGCGGCACGTACACAACTTCCAGCGTTAAGAGTGATCCCTGCCATTATGCACTTTTTTGTTCAGCGGAGAGGTACTCATTGTCAGAGAGGATAAACTCGATCGCCATATCTGCCGCATCAAAATAGAGTGGAGTCCGGGCTTCGAACTTCATATTTAGCAGATAAAGCGGTGCCCACTGGAGTAGGTGCTTGTTTAAAAAGTCATGCTGTACAGATCTTAGTTCGGCAACAGCAGCACTATCATCTTCATTGATGGCTTTGATCTCCGCCTCGCACAGGTGATGCATAAACTCAAGTTCTATCCCGATATGATCCGCAGCCACTACACGTGCGATCTCGAAATCAACGATAAAGTCATAAGCGCTGTATATGTCTGTGACCGGATTGGCACCGCCAGTCTCGATCATCTGGTCTTTACGGGTATAGAACGTCTCATAAGGTATGAGGTGCAGTACCGAGAGGTTTACAAAATCAGGGTTGATCTGCTCCTCGAGTACGACACTGTTTTCCAGAGTCTTAAGAGGTTCCCACTCTTTGAATGTCGGAAAGAAGTCCATGATGACAGGATCCTCTTTTATCTGTTCTAGGAGCTCGCTATCGAGCTCCTGCATTAAGATCCTAGACAACAGTGCATAGATATTGGTTCGTGCTTTGGTCTGTTCCATGAGTATATAGTCCTAAGATGATATGCGCAGCTCTGATGATAGACAGGGTCTTTTAGAGATGCTGATTTGTGGGATTATAGCCAAGCAGGCTGAAACCTGCTTGATAAAAAAAGTGCTTAAACGTCTTTGATATCGACACGGTACGCTTTCTCAGAAAGCGGTACCCATGGACGTTTGATATGCGGAGGACGACGGAACTTAGAGTTGCTGTCAAGTCCACGTGTCAGCTCATCTCTCCAAGCTTTGTACGTCTTGAAGTTGTTATCGTAGTTGACATGGATGTCACCGATCTTGTCACCTTTTTGCGCAGGCTCAAGGATGACTTTCTGGTGCCAACAGTGCATACCGGAGATAGGGTCTGGATGCGCAGGTGCCACAGCATTTTGCCATGAACCGCTCAATCCGTCCCACCAGATACTGCCGCTGTCTCTGTTGTGCTCTTTGAAACGCTCACTATGGAATGGCTTGATGCCTTCTACATAATGTAGTTTACCCTCTTTACCATCCATCTGAAGCTCAGCGAGAGGGACACCATAACTGTTGCTACCGATGCTGCCGTCAAAGTCTTCGATCCTGATCTGACCTTCATGTGTACCTGCGTTCTCCGGAGAGTGAGCCATAAACTCAGGGTCTTGCATGTTTCTAGCCATCGGCATGCCGTTGACCCTGCCCTCAGTGACACCATTAGGGATATCTATTGAGTTCTTGAGTTTCCATCGTCCACCGTGGTGTGAACATGAAAGGACACCTGGCATCATACCTTCAGTCGGTACTGCCATCGCTACAAAATAACCGCTCTCAAGCTCTGAGACCGTATCTACGATGCGGACACGGATCGCGTCGCCGCGTTTGAAGCCCTGCTTCGTAGCATCTTGTGTGTTGATCCAGATAGGATCATGATTTTGTGAGATCTCCATAAGATGTTTGGAGTTCGCACTACGTGTATGGATGTTATACGGCAGACGGAAGACCGTATTTAACGCATACGAGTTCTCCTCTTTCATATACATATGATTGACATGTGAGACGATATGCGGCATCGCATCTTTCTCTTTCTGGTTACGAGGATAGAAAGGAATGGCGTATTCAGGCCACTTCCACTCATCAGCCAACCACTCAGAGAAGAAGTCCATCTTCTTGTCTAGAGAAGCAAAACCTTCCATCTTCACGCCGTCAGTCTCAATACCGATAGGCTTCTTGCCATCTTTGTATTTCCATGCATCACCATGTGTCTCAGCAGTGATGACACCCGTACGCTTGTCGATCTCGACATGTTTCTTGTCATATTTATGCCCATGTGAGATGAGGCTCTCATCATCCTCTTTGATCTCACGCTCTTGTGCAGAGTAGATGTTGTTCTCTTCCATCCATGCGCCATAGTCTCTCATGTACTCATATACTGGGTACTCAGAGTCCTTATAACGTGCATCATTGGTCGCTACACGCTTAAGGTTTGGCAGGTTGTCGCCAAATGCTGCGTCATACCACTCAGCGATAGTGACCGGTTTACCAGGATGACGTTTTGACTCCCACATCTTCTTGATACCAAGAGAGCCGTCTGGATCGATGTAGTTGACACCCATCTCAAACCAGAACTCGTTCTCTTCCCACACTTCACCAAGACCCGCTTTGATGTGTGCTTCAAGAGTAGCACGGTTAGGGTTCTTCGGTTTCCAACCAGCTTTCTCAAGAGCGACACGCATGACCGGCTGACGGAACGATGTCCATCTCGCTGGTTTAGTCGCTTCTGAGTGCTGATCGTGACGCTCACCCGCCAGACCGACCGGCAGGATATAGTCGACATACCAGTTCGTCTCTGACCATACCGGTGAGAGGTTGAAGGTC
>JAUWRZ010000005.1 GCA_030610325.1 Sulfurimonadaceae bacterium
ACTCGCTTAACGACAGCATAGAGACCGTCTATCTGATGCCTAAATTGCAGCACGCCTTTATCAGCTCATCGATCGTACGTAACCTTCTGAAGTTCGATGGCAGGACTGACCATCTGCTGCCAGAGTCTGTCCAGAAAGTCATCGGGAGTATGCGCTGATGTATATTGCCATCGAAGGTATCGACACCGCAGGAAAAAGTACACAGATCGCCCGACTGGCTAAAGTCTTCAGTGATGCGGTCATCACCAAAGAGCCCGGAGGCACATCTATTGGCAGCAAGATACGTGAGATCGTGCTCCATGGAGAGGTCCAGAGTCCAAAAGCCGAGTTCCTCCTTTTTCTCGCTGATCGCGCAGAGCATATGGAGCAGGTCATCAAGCCCAACAGTGAGAGACTTATCATCTCTGATCGCAGTGTGGTCTCCGGTGTCGCCTATGCCATGGTGCAGGAGAACATCTCACAGACAGCCATCTTGCATCTCAACCGATTTGCCACCGATAGCATCTATCCACAACAGCTCTTTATCTTAAGACTGAGTGAAGAGGAGCTTAGCTACCGACTTTCGCAAAAGAAGCTTGACGGCATAGAGGCACGCGGTACCGATTACCTCTTAAAGATCCAGGACGCACTGATCGAAGCAGCTTCACTGCTTAAGATAGAGACCCATATAATAGATGCTTCAGAGAGCATCGAGACTATTACAGAGACTATAATAACCACTATCAAGGAAGAAGCATGATAAGATCGCTTCGCGGGATGAACGACATCCTGTCACCGGAGAACGAACGTTTTGAGTTTTTTATCAATACAGCGACTACCATTGCCAAACGCTATGGGTTCGAGTACTTTGAAGCACCACTGCTTGAGGAGACAGCCTTGTTCAAACGCTCGGTAGGTGAGTCAAGCGATATCGTCGGTAAAGAGATGTATCAGTTCACGGACAAGGGTGGCAATGATGTCTGTCTTCGTCCGGAGGGAACAGCCGGCGTCGTACGTGCTTTCATCCAAAACAAGCTTGACAAAAAAGGGGGCATCCAGCGCTTCTTCTATCACGGTCCGATGTTCCGTTACGAGCGTCCACAAAAAGGACGTCTTCGTGAGTTCCATCAGTTTGGGGTAGAGAGCTTCGGCATCGCCTCCGTCTATGAGGACACCTCGGTCATCATGATGGTAGCCGACATCCTTAACACACTGGGCATCACCTTCAGACTAAAACTGAACTCTCTTGGATGCCCTGAATGCATGCCACCCTACCGTCAGAAGCTGGTCGGTTTTCTCGAGGGTATCGAAGAGCATATCTGTGATGATTGTGTCCGCCGTAAAGCGACCAATCCTATCCGGGTACTTGACTGTAAGAACGGCTCTTGTCAGGAGCGCTACATCGAAGCACCAAAACTGCTCGATAACCTTTGCGAGAGCTGTGACAGTGATTTTATCACGCTTCAGAAGCTTCTTACAGACAACGGCATCGACTTTGAGATCGACAACCACCTCGTACGTGGTCTGGACTACTACTCCAAGACCGCTTTCGAGTTCATCAGTGATGGCATCGGTGCACAAAGTGCCATCGCCGGAGGGGGACGTTATGACCGTCTCGTCGAGTTCCTTGATGGCAAGCCCACTCCTGCTGTAGGTTTTGCCATCGGTGTGGAGCGCCTCTTAGAGCTTATCGTGATGCCTGAACCGGTACGCGAAGGCTACTACTTTGGTGCGATGGATGAGGCAGGTATTGAGCTGGTGATGCGCAGTGGACAGAAGAAACGCCAAAGCGAGCGTGTCATCATCGAATACGCAGCCAAAAGCCTCAAAGCTCATCTAAAAGGTGCGGACCGCGTCCATGCGCGATACTGCGCAGTCATCGGTGAGGATGAGTTAAAAGCAGGCACTATCTGGGTCAAAGATCTGGTCGAAAAGAGTGAGTCTGTCGTCAAGATAGAAGAGCTTTAAACAAGGAACTTGGTATGGTAGATAGTGTCTTTCATTTTTTTCTTGAGTTTATGGAGTTGATCTTAGTCGTTCTATTCCTGGGGCTGGTCATGCTCTTTATCTATGACCGTTACGTCCAGCGTAAGCATCAACTGCTTATCAACTACCCGGTCATCGGTCGTATGCGTTATCTCTTTGAAGCACTTCGCGAGCCACTTCGCCAGTATTTTGCTGAAGAGAACTTCTATGAGTCTCGCGACAAAGTGGACTGGGTCTATAAAGCGGCTAAAGATGTCCCCAATTATCAATCCTTCTCCGTCACTCAGCCTTTTGCCGCTTCACGATTTGTCATCAAACACTCGCTTAATGTCAAGAACGATGACGAAGTCTCAGATGACTTCACTGTCACCTTCGGTAAAGAGAGACCGTACCCTTTTGTCTCCCAGTCACCTATTCTGCGTTCTGCGATGAGTGATGGAGCACTGAGTCCGGAAGCGGTACGGGCATTCTCACTTGGTGGGACACTCTCGAACTACACCATCAACACCGGTGAAGGCGGACTTACTTCCAACCATCTTTATACACTCAAGCCAGATCTCAAAGATGCCGACTATCTTGAGATAGTCAAAAGTACACCCTTGGCAGAGTCAGTCTTTAACGTCGCGGCACTCTTCTTCAACCGTGCTGTAGCTATCAAGACCTATCGTAAAGTACTGCTCCATAAACGAACGGAGAACACCTATATCTACGATCCCGATACCCATGTCCTCTTTCGGGTCAACTGGTCAGCTCCACTGGATGCGTTTCCAAAAACAGTCCCTGAGAGTCTGCCTGACATGATCTTCCAGATGAGTTCGGGACTTTATGGCGTACGTGATGAGAACGCAAAGTTTGATGAGGATCGTTATGCGAAAGTGATGCGCTTTTGCAAGATGACTGAGATCAAGATCGCTCAGGGTGCCAAGCAGACCGGCGGAAAACTAAGTGGAGCCAAGGTCAATGCGGACATCGCCTACTATCGCGGCATAGAGGAGGGAAAAGACCTCTTCTCACCCAACCGTTTCCCTTATGCTGATACAACAGAGCATCTTCTTGACTTTATAGGAAGGTTACAAGAGATCTCTAAAAAACCGGTAGGCCTCAAGATCGTCATCTCGGATGCACAAGTGGTAGAAGATACGATCACTGCGGCAGCTAAACGTAAAGAAGCCGGTCTACCACTTCCAGACTTCATCACCGTAGACAGTGGCGAAGGCGGCAGTGCGACTGCGCCGCTGGAGCTGATGGAGTCTGTCGGGCTCACCACACCCAACGCTCTCTACGTTCTCGACACCGTACTTCGTAAACATGGACTCAGAGATGATATCAAGATCATTGCCAGCGGTAAGATCCTTACCCCGGATGACGTCATCATCACCATGTCAATGGGCGCGGATGCTGTAGGCATCGCACGAGGCTTCATGATGAGTGGCGGCTGTATCCGAGCGCGCATGTGCTCTGGGTACGGAACTCACGTCTGTCCTGTCGGTATGGCTACACAAGACCCCAAGAAGCGAGCCTCCTATCTTGTCGTCAAACAGGGACATGAGATGGCGAACTATCATCGTAACCTCTTAAAAGGGATGAAGACGATGCTCGCCGTCATGGGCTTCGAGCATATCAGTAAGCTCAGCAAGAAGAACCTTACTTTTAAGAACCGTAATGGGGAGATCTTCTTCGACATCGACAAATATTTTCACCATAAACTGCATATCTGACAGAGTGCATAACAGAGGTGAAAAACAGCATACAGGAGCATCATGCCTAGTTATGGAATAGATATCTGGGGCAACGACAACTTCATCATCGATGAAGGACTGGTCAAAATCGCCTACAAAAGCGCCCCCTCACTGCTTGAGATCACCCATCAAGTAAGAGAGAGAGGTATTCGCGGCCCTTTAATCGTGCGTTTTCCCCACCTCATTGGCAAACAGATCGACCAACTCTACAGCAACTTCAGCCGTGCTATCAGGGAAAACAGCTATACCGGCGCTTTTCATGCGGTCTTCCCACTCAAAGTAAACCAGTTTCCCAATGCCCTGAACCCGATCATACAAGAGGGAAAAAGTAACCGTTACGGGCTGGAAGCAGGCTCCAAAGCCGAACTGGTCCTGGCGATGTCACTCACACCACTGGGTGCACCGATCACTGTCAACGGCTTTAAAGACACTGAGTCCATAACGCTGGGTTTTATGGCAGCACAGATGGGACATGATATCACCTTGACCATAGAGGGTCTGGGAGAACTTGAGTCGATCATCGAAGTCTCACAAGGCTGTAGCATGCCCGTACCAAATATTGGCATACGCATCCGACTTCACAGCGGAGGCAGCGGAGCCTGGGCAAAAAGCGGCGGGATCAACGCCAAGTTCGGCCTCACCTCGACCGAACTGCTTGAAGCCATGGAACTGCTGCACAGATATAAGCTCACGGACAAGTTCACCATGATCCATTTTCACATCGGTTCTCAGATGGAAGATATCGCTCCACTGAAAAAAGCACTTCGCGAAGCAGGAAACATCTATGCCGAACTTAAGATGATGGGGGCAAACGAGCTCCGCGCCATCAACATCGGTGGAGGCCTGGCTATAGAGTACTCCCAGCACACCTCAAAGCGTCTCAAAAACTATACCCTTGTCGAGTTTGCCAATGATGTCGTCTACCTTCTTCGTGAGGTAATGAACGCCAAAGGGGTAGAACACCCAGATATCTTTACCGAATCAGGTCGTTTCATCGTAGCATCACACGCAGTCCTGATCACCCCGGTACTGGAACTTTTCTCTCATGACTATCAGGAGCGCTCTTTAAGAGTCAAAGAGACAAACCCACCACTGATCGAGGAGCTTCGTTATCTAAACAGAAAGGTCACACCAAAGAACTGTATAGAGTACATGCACGACGCACTTGACCATATGGAGTCCCTTCTGACCCTTTTCGATCTGGGTTATATCGATCTTCAAGACCGTTCCAATGCTGAGATACTGGTCCATAATATCATCAAAAAATCTCTCTATCTCTTTGAAGGAAGAGCGACTCCAGAACTTGAGAGACTACAGGAGAAACTCCAGGAGCGCTATCTTGTGAACAGCTCCTTCTTTCAGAGTATGCCTGACTATTGGGGGTTGGGACAGCATTTTCCTGTCATGCCTCTGGACAGACTGGACCAGCCAGCCATCCGCTCGGCAAGTCTGTGGGACATCACCTGTGACAGTGACGGTGAGATCGCATTCGATCCCGACGCCCCGCTCTACTTGCATGATGTGGACCTCGACAAAGAGGAGTACTTCCTGGCTTTTTTCAATGTCGGTGCTTACCAGGAGACCCTGGGCATGCAGCACAACCTCTTTACCCACCCCAATGAGTGCAGTGTCATCATCGATGAGGAGGGCTTTCAGATCAAACACCTCGTCGAATCCGAACCACTTTTAGACATCCTGCACTCACTTGGCTATGATGGCGATACAATATTAAACCAACTTAAAACAAATCTTGCCAACACCTCTTTTATCACAGAAAAAGAAAAAAGTGATAGACTCACGCAACTCGAACTATACCTGTATCAAAATGGCTATTTGAGGACAACAATGTAAAGGAAGTCTATTGGGACTTTTCTCTGAGATAAAAGAAGATTTTGCAAATGTCTACAAGAACGATCCTGCTATTCAATCGCGCGTAGAGCTCTTTTTCAACTACCCCGGTGTCTGGGCCATCTTCTGGTATCGCATCGCCAACCGTTTCTATCGAGCAGGTTTTCGTCGTTTTGCCCGTTTTATCATGGGGATGAACCAACTTGTGACTAACATAGACATCCACCCCGCTGCGACTATAGGAAGACGTGTCTTCATCGATCACGGCATCGGTGTAGTCATAGGTGAGACAGTCATCATCGAAGATGATGTCCTTATCTATCAGGGAGCTACGCTTGGTGGTGTCAGTCTAAACCCGGGCAAACGCCATCCAACAGTCAGACAAGGCGCCGTCATCGGTGCCGGTGCAAAAGTACTCGGAAACATCGTCATCGGTGAGAATGCGAAGATAGGCTCCAACTCGGTAGTAGTCCGCGAAGTCCCTGCCGGTTCGACCGCCATCGGCATCCCTGCCCATGTCATCGAAAAGGGACGGGACAAAGACCCGTTCAGTCATAACAAACTGCCCGATATCAATAAAGAGCTCTTTGAGTATGTACTTAAACGTGTCGCAGTACTTGAGCATGCCATGATGCGTGACAATAAGCAGATCGTCGATCAGGATATCGAACTCGAACATATCTATGAGTCTTTTATCAAAGCGATGAAACATTAGACTACTCGCACGCCTGCTGTTCTATACGGCACTTATCGCTATCTCCATCCTGGCTGTCCTGCCAAGTTATGATGATCTTCCAAGCCTTGTATCGTTCAATGACCTTCTAAATCATGCCGTAGCTTTTATGGTCTTATATCTACTTCTTGAGCGTGCAATACCTGGTCTAGATACAAACAAGCGTGTTCTGTACCTTTTGATCTATGCCATACTTATCGAACTCGTACAACATTATCTTCCGACTCGTGTACCATCCGTTAGTGATGTTATCGCTGATGGTGTCGGTATCATAGTCGGGGTCATACTTGTCAACTACTTTCGCTCTCTTCGGATCTGTGCCTACTGCTATCGTTAGCGATCCTTCATGATCCTTGCGATATAATCATTCAATTCCATATCTTGAAGGTAACGCATGTACACAGACAGGATCAATGCCCTCTCCGAATCTATCACAATAGCCATCACCACTCTTTCTCAGGAGCTTAAAGCCCAGGGAAAAGACATACTGAGTTTTTCCGCCGGTGAACCGGATTTCAATACCCCTCAAGTCATCAAAGATGCCGGTATCGCAGCGATCAATGACGGTTTTACCAAATATACTGCTGTAGATGGTATTGTCGAGCTTAAACAGGCTATTGCCGACAAACTTAAGCGTGATAATGGTCTTGAGTATGCACTTAACCAGATCATCGCCAACAACGGTGCCAAACACTCACTTTTCAATCTCTTCTCTGTACTGGTCCAGGAGGGTGACGAGGTCATCATCCCTGCACCTTACTGGGTCACATACCCAGAACAGGTCCAGTACTGCGGCGGTACTGTCGTTGAGATCGCGACAGATGACACAACAGGCTTTAAGATAACAGCAGACCAGCTTAAAGACGCTATAACAGAGAAGTCTAAAGTACTAGTCCTCACTACTCCATCAAATCCGACTGGCTCTGTCTATACAAAAGAGGAGCTGATCGCGCTTGGAAAAGTGCTTGAAGGTACTGATATCATGGTCTTTAGTGACGAGATGTATGAGAAACTCATCTATGAAGGTACCTTTACCTCTGTCGCCTCAGTAAGTGATGATATGT
Source organism: Sulfurimonadaceae bacterium (assembly GCA_030610325.1). Classification (GTDB taxonomy): domain Bacteria; phylum Campylobacterota; class Campylobacteria; order Campylobacterales; family Sulfurimonadaceae; genus BB26. Next base: position 7,350 of record JAUWRZ010000005.1, read on the forward strand.
TCAAACGCACCGTGACCATCAATGGACTGAGTAAATCAGTAGCGATGACGGGATGGCGTTTTGGTTATATGGCTTCAGCCAATGCTGAACTTGTCAAAGCGACTAAGAAACTTCAGAGCCAGAGTACCTCTAATATCTGTAGTATCACACAAAAAGCAGCTATCGCCGGTCTTGATGGCAGTGCAGATGCTGATATCGCTATGATGCATGAAGCATTCAGGGCACGACGCATTGAAGCTGCAGCGCTTTTTAACAATATCGACGGCCTCTCTGTCTTGACACCAGATGGTGCGTTCTATCTTTATGTCAACATCAAAGAGGTAAGCAGTGACTCCATGGAGTTCTCTAAAGGCCTACTGGCTTACAAAGGAGTAGCTGTCGTTCCGGGTGTCGCTTTTGGGACAGAAGGGTATTTCCGTTTCAGTTTTGCTACAGATATAGAGAGTATTCGTGAGGGTATCAGACGTATCGCCGAGTATGTCGCTGAGAACAGGAAGGGCTAGAAGTGTAGAAGAGTGAAAGCAGATCGCCTGCTATCGCTCTGTGGTCATAAACTCTTATTGACCGTTTTTCTCATCTTGAAAGGGTTGACCATTCGTTTCAAAAATGTTAGATGACTTTTCAAACGACTTGGTTTTAGACTTATCAGGTAAGTCATCGCCAAGATCAGTACTATTCCAAGATATATCATTATTAACATGCTCATATAAGATCCTTTCTATTTAACTACTAAAGACTGATTTCCCACATTCTGGGTTCTCAAAATTACCTATCAAACCAGTCACTATCGGCATACTGATCAGCAATACTGTAGCGCTGAAGACGATTATATTTAATGTAAACATCATCATGAGTCCTTATTACTATAGTCATATATTATTATATATATAAGTGAAGTATATCACATGATGCTCTTAGCTATTATTTTAGTGTGATATATTCAGGTAAAGCTTATAGTAATTATAACCATCTATGATACTTTTCTATTTATGGCTGAAAGATGCAATAGTGGGATGCGTCTAGAAGTCTGTCTGATCGAGATGCAGTCATTAGGAGGGGCTTATCAGCCAATTGAGACGAGGTGAGACTATTTAGGTATAGAGCCTATAGGCTCCCAGGATAGACATCTGCTTATATGGATACCGAAAGGCTCCACATAAGCGGTCAAAGGTGGGACTATTTAAGTGACTGTAGTGCTGCTATCACTTCATCAAGGTTATCTATAGGAAGATGTACCTTCCAGTCCGGTTTTTCTGTATCACCCGAAAGTGAGATACCGATACTGGCAACGGTACCGCTCTTTGGGCCATATGGTTCTTCTACCTTTGTTACCGAGATAACACCTTTTTTTGTTCCCTCAAGAGATATTTCAGTCATTATTTTTCCTTATTTATTTAGCTTTTAAGCAGTCTAGCCAATTTGGCCTGAAGTCTTAACCACTGTCGCTGCTGCATCAGAGGAAAACCACCATAGATGCCTTTCTCTTTCACATCACTAGTGATACCTGAACGTGCGGCGAATTGAACGAAAGGTGCGATATTTAGATGACCAGCAGCCGCAGACTGACCACCCATCACGACATTACGACCAAGCGTAGTCGAACCGGCAACACCTGATTGTGCCACCAAAATAGAGTATTCACCGATCTCACAGTTATGTCCGATCTGGATCAGGTTATCGAGCTTGGCCCCATGCTTTATACGCGTAGAACCAAAGACTGCCCGATCGATCGTAGAGTTACTGCCTATCTCTACATCATCCTCAAGTATGACATTACCGTTTTGATAGATCTTGACATGTTCACCAAGCTTGGTATGGGCAAATCCAAAGCCGTCACTACCGATCACTGTACCCGAATGGATGATGCAATCATCGCCAAGTATAGAGTCATGATAGACCGTTACATTGGCATGTATGATCACACTATCACCTAACACTGCTCTTGCACCGACATACGCACCTGCAAGTATCTGACAACCCTCCCCGACCATAGCACCGTTAGCTATGACTGCCGTTGGAGCGACATAACTACCCTTGCCGATCACAGGAGCCGGAAGCGTCTCATCCACAAGTAGTGGTGCAAACAGTTTTGAAGCGAGCGCCATCTTCAGATAAGGCTCATCATCGACTAAAGCGATGGTCCCTGCAGGTACATGTTCCGCAGCTGAGTGAGAGACAAAGACTGCAGCAGCCTTTGTCGTACTCAGATCATCTATGTATTTTGGATTATCCAGGAAACTGATCTCATCCGCGCCTGCGTCTTTAAGGGTGTTGATAGCATGTATGACAGTCTCATCACCCTCATAGGAGATGCCGCACTCATCTGCGATCTGATCGAGTGTGATCATCGCTCCAGGGCCACGGCGCCGCTGCGCACTATCTCTTTAGGATGAAATCGCTTGATGGCTTCAAGGAAGTGATCTATCCGTTTTGGTTCATCAGCGACCATCGCGATGACCATATCCGGACCAGCATTGACGATCTTACCGTTATAAGCCTGGCAAAGCGTATCGATATCACTGATGTTCTCCGTAATAGGGAACTTGATCAGTGTCATCTCTTTCTCCACAAGGTCCTCGTGCTCATACACTTTCAAGACAGGGATAAGTTTATGAAGCTGCTTGATGATCTGTTCGATCACTCGTGATGAACCTGAGGTCACGATAGTCAGTCGTGAGTATTTTGACTCCGGGATAGGAGCGACAGTCAATGAGACGATGTTATAACCACGCGCTGAGAAAAGGTCAGTGATGCGTGAAAGTGTACTTGACTCATTATAGACGATGACGGAGACGACTCTTCTTACGTTACCACTCATCACTTCTCCTTGTACTCTAACATCATATTGAACAGTGAACCGCCTGATGGTACCATCGGCATGACGTTCTCCATACGCTCGACAGCGACATCGATGATCGTGACCACGTTCTTCTCGATAGCATCTTTCAATGCAGCATCGAACTCCTCTTTAGTCTTCACACGGTAACCCGCGCCGCCAAAACTTTGCGAAAGCATCACAAAATCTGGTTGGACCGAAAGATCTGTCTCGGAATGGCGCTTATCATAAAAGAGTGTCTGCCACTGACGGACCATGCCAAGGTAGTTGTTGTTAAGGATGATGTTGATGACAGGAAGCTTCTGCTCCACAGCAGTCATCAACTCCTGGATGTTCATCAAGATCGAACCGTCACCGGTGATATTGATACTCACACGCTCCGGATCTGCTGCCTTGACTCCCAATGCGGCTGGAAAACCATAACCCATCGTACCCAGACCACCAGAGCTATTCCATTGACGCGGACGACTAAATGGATAGAACTGCGCTGTCCACATCTGGTGCTGACCGACATCAGTCGTGATGTTCGCATCATCACCAAGAAGTTCACCGACACGTTCGATGACCCACTGAGGTTTGATATTGTCAGTGTCCTCACGATAAGAGAGCGGGTGAAGCTTCTCAAAGTTCTCGATCGTCTCCAGCCATGGTGTATATTTTTCCGGATCGACCTTCTCTTTGGCCAAAGGCATCATCACTTCAAGGACTTTCTTGATATCTCCGACGATCGGATAGTCGGCATTGACCAGCTTAGAGATACTTGCCGGGTCGATATCGACATGGATGATATCCGCACCTTTGGCAAACTCTGAGAGCTTACCGGTGACACGGTCATCAAAACGTGCACCAAGAGCGATGACAAGGTCCGTCTCTGACATCGCCATATTGGCGGCGTAAGAGCCGTGCATACCAAGCATCGATATCAAAAGCGGGTTATCTGCACCCATCGTACCACGGGCACGGAAAGTCTCAACAGCAGGGATCCCACACGACTTGGCAAACTCACGTACATCATAAGCGGCTTCAGCACTGATGATACCACCACCCAGATAGAATAGAGGACGTTTTGCAGCAGCTATCGCTTCTACCGCTTTCTTTATCTGACGGGTATTACCCTTTGTCGTCGGCTTATAAGTCTCAAGCACTACCGGTGCAGAGTAATCGAATTCTGCTAGTTGCGCTGTCACATCTTTAGGGATATCGATATGTACCGGTCCCGGACGTCCGGTCCTGGCAATATGAAACGCCTCTTTCAAGACGCGTGGAAGATCTGCAGCATCCGTGACAAGATAGTTATGTTTCGTACATGAACGGCTGATGCCGACTGCATCGATCTCCTGGAACGCATCCGTACCGATAAGACTCATCGGTACCTGTCCGCTGATAACGATGATAGGGATAGAGTCCATATAGGCATCGGCAAGACCGGTCACTCCATTAGTAAAGCCAGGACCACTGGTGATCATAGCCACACCGACTTTCCCGGTGCGCTGTGCGTATCCCTCTGCTGCATGAACAGCTGCCTGCTCATGTCTTGTCAAAATATGTTTAAATGAGTCCTGTTTATAGATCTCATCATAAACGTTCATGATCGCTCCGCCCGGGTAGCCAAAAACTACCGTGACCTCTTCAGCGATCATTGCTTCAATGACCATCTGTGCACCACTGATCTGCATGGTCGTCTCCTTACGATTTCACATACCGGTAGGTATGCTCTAAAAAATTGGCCAAAGTATAGAGAAAGACAACTATGTTCTAGGTTAAAACCGGCTGAGATTCAGATGAATTAAGCTATCTCTGAATAAGTCTAGATAATAGGACATCCAAACAAGTCAATATGCTCTAAAGAGAGCTTAGTCGACTCTACTGCAGTGATCGATGGCTACACCCTCTCTCAGGCCATCATCGATAATGATCGCCTCGGTGAAGCCGAGGGTCTTGTAGAACTCTTCGACGATGATGACACCGGCCATGATCAGCGTCTCTTTTCCCACCCCGACATACTCTGCCCGAGTCTCATCATCAAGTGCCATCAGGGCGAGTAGAGCCTCTTCACACTGCTCAAGCGTCAAGCACTGTCCATTGATCTTGTGCGGATCATAGGTCGCATAAGTCATCCCCTGTAGAAAAGCAGCTATTGTCGTCGGTGTCCCTGCGGTGGCTACCAAGAGTCCTGGCCTGCCAAAAGAGGCATACTCCTTCTCAATATAGGTCCCCACAGGCTTAAGTGCCTCTTTTATCATGGCACGGACCTCTTCAGCACTGCTGCACTGCTGTGCGATCGTGACGATGCCTATGTGAAAACTCTCACTTCTAAATACTCCCTCGCGATAGAACATCACCTCAGTAGAGGCACCTCCGATATCGATCAGGACAAAGTCTCCGACTGCCATCTCAAGAAGCGTGAGTCTGTTGCGGACAGCAAGCATCGTATAGAAAGCCTCTTTAGCGTCATCGATGACGCTAAATGATATACCACTTTTAACTCGTATCCTCTCAAGTGCCTCATCCCTGTTCTTTGCCATACGCATCGCCGCTGTCGTCACTGCTACGACCTCACTGTGTTCGAACGCTATGACCTTTTTGGCATCTTCAGCAGCGGCTATGATCCGTTCGATGGCTGCAGAGCTCACTTGACCAGTGAGATGCATACCATCAGCTGTCTTGACTATTCGCTCAAAATCGGCTCCCCACTTCTGCCCTACACAGTCGTAACTGATCGCCCGAAAAGTATTTGATCCCAGGTCGATGGCGATGATGTTCTCACTTATCGATGGCATCAAGCACTCCTTTCACATCCTCTTTATAGTCTGGAAAATCCAGCAGTATCTCACACAGTCTTCTGACTCGCGACATCTCCCTCTGCGCATAGGACCTTTGTATCTGGATATAGAGCTTATCCGCATACTCAAGCAGCGCTTTATAACTACGGTGCTCTTTTAAAGAGGGGTGGTTCTTTACCAGTTCAAAGAGCTTCCTGTACTCCTGCTTGGCCTTGAGGTCCTCAAAGAAGAGCAGACGACGGTTCTCATCAAATAGTGCACGTATCTTCACACTCTTTTCCGAAATACCGCGAAATGGTGCCAAAGCAGCGCTCGCCTCCTCTTCGTCTCTTCGCATCTCAAACAGCTCTTGTGCTCTTTTAAACACTCTTTGCCACGTCATCTCCGCCTCAAAATAGGCCGCTGATGTCCTGAAGTCAGGATGATGGACCAGCATCGCATAGGCAAGACTGTATCGCTGCTCATCGATATGTCGTTTAAAAAGAGCGTACTCCTCCTGATCACGAAAGAGTGCTTCTATCTCTGTGCGTTTGCCTTTGATGGCTTCAAACGGTCCCAAAAGACGCTTGGCACCTGCTCGTCTACCTTCACTCAAAAGTCGCTCAGCCTCTGACATAGCACTTTTCCATGCTGCTTCTGCCTGTAGATACAAGTCAGAGAGATGAAGCATAGGATTGGCTTCGAGGGCCAGATAGAACTTCTCATACTCTTTAGTCTCAAGATAGTGACCAAGAAGCTGCTCATCACCAAAGAGCTTATATAGAAAGACATCACCATCAAGCGTACCGGCCGCCAGTGTCTGATGCTTCTGGCTGTAAGCAAGCGAACAGACCGTACTCGACGCTTTACAATAAGTGCGACTCATCAACACTGACTCACGCAGGTCATACAGAGCGATATATCCCAGTCTGGTACCGACAAAGAGTGCTTTGTGATCACTTGTCGTACAGATGGAGGTGATCTCATCGTTCATCTTCTCAAGACGCTTCAAGACGACAGCCTTATGCACATCCCAGATGATGAGTTCACCCTCTTTACCTACAGAGAGCAATCTGGAACTGCCCAGGAAAAGAAGATCGATGACACTGTTACGGTGCCCAATAAGCCTTGATGCCGCTCTTTGCGTGCCTATATGGAGTAGATGGATGGAGCGGTCAAGACTACCGCTCGCGATGGACTCGAAGCCCTCACTGAAAGCGATGGCGGAGACATAGTCACTATGAGGAGGAAGGGTCATCACAAGCTTACCGCTTCGGATGCTTCGGACGAAGACCTTGCCATCCTCGCCTCCGGTAGCCAGATAACGGGACTTCGCATCAAAAGCCACACTCTCGCTCGCGCCCTTATGGCGGTCGAAGATGTGAAGCCGACGTTTTGTCTGTACATTATAGAGAAAGACTTTTCGTTCTGTACGGTCTGCGACCGCACAGAGCTGACCTGTGCGGTCAAGATCGACACGATTACCGGTGCAGCCCTCCTGATCGATCCCTATAGCCAGTCCCCGAGCTCTCTTATACGAACGCAGATCAGCGTAACTTACTGCGCTATAGCTGTCAACGACCCCAAGCAGACCACTGTTGAGGCTCTTTAAGAGCGATACAGGTGCTTTGGTGTCGAACGATGCAGCGGCTTCTATCATCACATACTCTAGAGTGACTTCTGCTTTAGGTAGCCGTGTTCACCCAGAAGTGCCCGGATCTCATCCTGATGCGCTTTGCCTTTTGTCTCAAGATGGATCGTCACATGAGCATCACCATAGTCAAGGTCCGTAGAGGTACGGTCATAAGCGATATGGACGATGTTCGCACTCAGACTCTGCAACAGCTCCGTCAGGCGCATAAGTGAACCGGGTTTGTCCATCAGTGTGACGGTGAGCTTCATCTTCCTATTGGACTTGATAAGACCTTTTTCGATGATGACAGAGAGCAGTGTCACGTCCATGTTTCCGCCACTGAGGATAACGGCGACTTTTTTACCTTTAAGGTGCGGAAGCTTTTTATGCAGCAATACTGCGACTCCCACTGCCCCTGCTCCCTCTACGACAAGTTTCTGACGCTCAAGCAAGAACAAGATAGCACTGGCGATCTCCTCATCATCCACACTTACTATGCGGTCTACACTCTCAAGCATATGACTCAGGGTGATACTCGATGTGTCACGCACAGCGATACCGTCGGCGATCGTCCGTACCGAAGTACTGTCGATGACACGCTTCTCATCAAAAGAGTGTTTAAGTGCCGGAGCACCCGAAGCACTCACCCCTATCACTTCGATCCGGGGATCGATCGCTTTGATGGCTGAGGCGACGCCTGAGATCAGGCCACCCCCGCCGACAGGGACTAAGATGGCATCGATATCTTTATGATATTTTATAATATCAAGTGCTACCGTGCCCTGCCCTGCGATGACCTCTTCATCTTCGAACGGATGGATAAAGAGCTGTCCATGCGATCTTCCATACTCCGTAGCATAGCTATAAGCCTCATCATAGTTAGCTCCAGAGAGGATCACCTTCGCACCATAATGCCTAACGCCATCTACCTTGTTTAGCGGTGTGGACTCAGGCATCACGATGGTAGCATCAGCACCAAAATGTTTGGCAGAGAAAGCGACACCCTGTGCATGGTTTCCCGCACTCGCTGCAACGACGCCCCGAGCACGTTCCTCTTCACTCAGCGATGCGATCTTGTTAAAGGCACCACGGATCTTGAACGCTCCGGTGACCTGAAGGTTCTCTTTTTTTAAAAAGACTTCGGAACCACTTATACTACTTAGGAGTGGCGCGTAAGAGAACGGCGTTTCTACGACTACCTCTTTAATACGTTCTTGTGCCTGATATATCTTCTCTACTGCGACCACATAGACTCTTTAGAAAAGGGCTCTGTGTTCGACCATCGTACAGCAGTTCTGTACGGCTTTCATACCTGCATCTTCCGCTTTACCTGCTGCTTCGTTGTTCACGATGCCCTGCTGCGCCCAGAAATACTTCACATCGCCACGAGCGATGCAGGCATCAGCCACAGCGTCGAGTGCTTTTGGTTTACGAAAGATATCGACCATGTCTACTGCGAACGGGATCTCAGCCAGTGAACGGTAGACTTTCTCACCAAGGATAGTATCCTCTTTTGGATAGACAGGGATGATCTGGAACCCAACAGACTGCAGATATTTTGCAACACGGTGTGATGCTTTACTCTCATCCGGAGAGAGGCCAAGGACAGCGATCGTCTTTGTCGCTTCAAACATCGCTTTTATCTCTTCTTTATTACTGTTTACTGTTGGGAACTCGCACTCTTCTGACATCTCTTTAACCTTTTATAAAGATCGCTCAAAGCCCTAGATACAGGCTCTTTACTCACTTGGATATTTAAAAAAGGATTATAGACAATAATGGCAAAATCGCAGATAAGATCTATTTTTGACATCATAACATCAGCACAAGAGGTATTAATACTCCTTCTTCTTACTCTTCATCAATTGGTAGTAATACTCTATATAAGCTCTATTGTCGATCTTATAGACTGTCACCAGATCACTTTCATGATAGACAGAGATGTTGTCATGTGTCATCTTATAACTCTCTATCCACGATTTGAGCTGCTCCTGGATATCTGATCGCCAGCGATAATACCACTCATCCATGCCTTCATACTGATTGGGTACGTTCTCTACAAAGATGTAGACCCATTCAGCTGTAGGCATCTCAAAATACTCTTTATTGGGGTCATACTGAAACAACAAGTCCTGCGAGTTGAGATGAAAGCCCTTACCAAGGACTTTGGGATAACTCTGCAGATACGCTACTGCTGTCCAGGTGTAGGGGCGATGTTCACGTGACACTTTATACAATAGCAGTGCAAGATCATTGTACTCAATAGCATTGAGACGGCCCAAAAATCGATCACTGTCTATCCAGCGTGGTGTGATACTGATCGTCGCCATCAACGCTATCGCTGTGACAGCCAAGACCAGATGCCTGGTGTAGTC
>JAUWRZ010000301.1 GCA_030610325.1 Sulfurimonadaceae bacterium
CCTTGTCACTAGTCATTAAAAAATCAGAACATATAAATATTTTAGTGTGCCTATTCATATTTTCAACCTTTATTAAGCATCTTATCAATAGGTATGATTTGAGTATATCTCACCATATTACTTTGAAACTGTACATTACTGATAAGTCACTCCTAATAGTTCGTATTTATCACGACCGCAGCACCAACAGCGATCTGATAGACGATCTGGGTGATGTCTTTGACCACTTGCAGGAACTTGCTGTCGACTTTTCCTACTACTAAGATCGAGTCACCGGGTTGAACAGCATAGTCATCTCCCATATAGGAGGATGGGTCGTAATTGATGACCTTACCGTTCTTCTGGATGATGATGACGTTCTCATCATCAGCGCGGAAGCTGTAGCCGCCACAGGAGGCGATATACTCATCAAAGGACATATCAGAGACATAAGTCTGTGCTCCCGGAAGCATCACCTCACCCTGGACGATGACCATATGGCTCTTTTTCGGGATGTAGATATTATCGCCATCTTCGAGAAAGACCTGTGAGAGGTCCGTGTCTTTGTTGATGATGACCTGCCCTTTTGGCTCCACCTGTCTTGCCCGCTCGATGAAGTTCAGCACAAGTGCCGCTTCCTGCTTACGGATGAGTGCTTCTTCTGTCGTGACAGAACCGGTAGTCAAGGTCTTGGTCTCAAGATCGTTCAACTGTGCACTGATAAGCTTTTTCTGCTGCGTCGCGATACTTTTTCTGAAGATCTGAAACGCTTCCGGGTCAGAGAGTGCTGACATCCTGAGCGTACTGAACACCTCAGCGAGCGATGTCCCCTTGGCAACGACGAGATTATGGATGTTCGCATGTTCACCACTGATCTCGATCTCGATGTTCTGCGCCGTGTGGTCAGGGATGAACCTGATACTCTCACCACTGTTCACCCTCAACTTACTGTTCGTAGCCATGTCATGGATACGCACGCTCTGGACATTGTCTTTATCCCATCTGGTGATGACTACATTGGTAGCTGTCGGATTAGGCAGGACCGTCTTTTGCAGTCCTGCGAGTGAGATCGACGGCTTCAGCAGCTCATAACGATAGGGACGTTTGACATCGCCGGTCACTTCGATGTACCTCTTTATGCTCTCTACGACGATGACATCACCCATGCGAAACTGGAAAAGCTCAAGCGTACCAAATATCAAGAACTCATAGAGATCCACCTGTTTGACCAGCTTGTTCTGACGTAGGACCTTGATGTCACGAAAACTCCCACTCTCGGTATCTATACCACTGGCTTTGTCGATGAACTGGATGATGGAGTCTGATGAGAGACCTTCATAGAGGCCCGGTCTATTGACCGCCCCTGTGACAAAAAGGCTTACTGGCTGATAGTTGGCAAGGTCCGCGTAGACAAAGACATTGGTCTTATAGACCTCTTTGACCGAGGCCTGGATACTTTTACTCAGCTGATCATTGCGGATACCGATGACCGAGACCGTCCCGACTTTGGGGATGAAGATGTGGCCCTGTGAGTCTACACTCAGCTGCGTATCAAGGTCAAAGGCACCCCAGAGTTTGAGATTGACCGTATCACCGATGTTTACCAGGTAGTTCGGGTTATAACGGAACTGGCGGTTCTCACTGAAGCTGCCATTGAAAAGATGATACCCAAAGACCTTTGAGGAGGCCTCGACCCGGGTGATGTTCCTCTCTGTCGTATCCGGAGTCGCTTCCGTGCTGATATTGACCGCCCAGAGCACAGTTCCAAAAAAGAGCCAAGTCAATAAAAGAGTCTGAATAGATCGCATAGTCTTAATCCTTATGATCTTTGATGATGTGCGCCAGCATGGAGAAGACCCCATAGACCAACAGCAGTACGATAAGCAGTGTCATAAACACCTTCGGCTTATTGGGATAGCTGTATCCATCCGGCAGATTTGGTCGACTGACTACACTCAAGGTCTTGGCTGCTTTTAGGGCATCAAGCTTTGAGGTCTCAAGCTGGATCAGGGAGTTCTTATAGACCTCCGTATCGAACTCAAGTTCCATCTTTAACCTATCATACTCAAAAAGCACCTTGTTCAGGCGTGAGGTATCGCTTCCACTCAGACCCTTTCGCTTCTCGGTGATGGAAGCCCTGATACTCTTTATCTCATTACGTAAGGCTACGACCTCATGATTACGCTCATTGAGATAAGCTGAGAGCTTTGCAAGCTCTATGCTCTTTCGTGTCAGGGTCGCTTCAAGTTCTGTGATGATACTGCTCATTGACTCCGCACTGATATTAGGGTCTAAAAGCAGATGCTCGTTCTGATAGGACTCAAGCTTTGCAGAGGAGGCATCCATCTTCTCTCTGTTCTTCTGATGCTCTGTTCTGATAAACGAGAGCTGTTTTCTCGCTTTACGGCGATTGAACTCGTTTAACTCCTGCTCCACCTGTTCAATAAGCGCTTTTAAGACAGCCTGCGCGACCTGCGGATCAGGATGCGCATAGGCGATATGCAAGATACCCGAGAGCTCATCATACACTATGCGTATGCGTTTACGATAGAAGCTCAACACCTCCTCCATCGTAGTATCTGAAGCAAGACGTTCGATGATATCAAGCCTGTCACTCTTAAAGTGCTTTGTCAAGCCAAACTCCTCATCAAGAAGCGCATAGACATCGAGAGAACGGAGGTACTCCTCGACCACTTTTGAGTCTTGCAGTTGTGAAGAGGGACCCGCCCCCAAAAGTGAGAGTTCCAATCCTGCCGAAGGTGGAGTAGGCGTAAGATCACGGACTATAAGTGCTGTCCTTGACTCATAAAGTTCGACTTTTATCACCATGACGTAAAAGAGCGCCAGAAGAAAAGCAGCGATGAAGAGAGTTCGTCTCTTCATCTTCGCATAACGCTCCTGCACGATATCATAACCCAGGGCATCCTCTTTAAGCTGCTCATGCGCACTCTCCAATCGACTCCTCGTACCGGCAAGTCCATGTTTACGCAAAGATGCTAATGTCTTTATCACCGCTGTACGTTCATCACGCTTCTCAGCTTGTCCGTGCCAATGGAGCTGAATACTCTTTTTGATCATAGACCCTCACTCCTCATTTAATGTTTCATACATCTCGATGGCACTATTGATATCATCATAATAGTACAACTCCCCATCATCTACGACGATACCGACATCACAAAGCTCTTTTAAGATACCCATAGAGTGACTTGCCAGCAGTATATTACAGGACTCGATCTTTTTCCACAAAGCCCGCTTTGCCTTCTTCTGAAAGTTTGCATCGCCGACAGATAACGTCTCGTCGATGATGAGATAGTCAAAATCAAAAAAGAGACTCAGACCAAAACTAAGACGTGACTTCATCCCTGAAGAGTAGGTCTTTATCGGCATATCAAAATAGTCACCCAGCTCCGCGAACTCTCTGACAGACTCGATAGCCGCATCGATCTGTGCCGCACTCTTACCGTAGATACGACAGACAAACTTGATGTTCTGCCGGCCTGTCATAGAACCCTGAAACCCTCCGGAAAGACCCATAGGCCAGGAGAAGGAGTCATCTGAACGGATGGTACCTCTATTAGGAAAATC
>JAUWRZ010000118.1 GCA_030610325.1 Sulfurimonadaceae bacterium
CCTATAGCGACGATCATCGAACTCTTGGGTATATCATCAGCCATTACCACGACCTGCTCAAAACGAAAACCATCACCTCCTAATCCTCCACTAACAGGGACTTTTTGTCTGACTAAGTTGGCTCCTTGTGCTATATAAGAGCCATTGAAATAGAGACCATCTGCAAGTAAAAAGACGTGGCGAAGCCCCTCCTGGGGGAGCTCTTCTATAAGCTTACGGGTAGAATCGACCAGAATGTCGTTATTGATAGCACTGATACTGTTCACTTCGACATGCGCATCATCAAAGGAGATGGCTGTCGCGACAATGGATGCTTCACTGAGATGACCGTTTTGGATGTTTCCTGCTGTCGATGTACCCACGATATGTGCTGAAGGGTAGCGCTGTTTAAGATAGGTGTGATGTATAGGGTCTCTCATAGCATCTGTCTCACCAAATACCAGGACAAGACCTACTGTCGATCTGTCAGTTATTACCTCTTTGTCAGTCATCCAGCCATCCTGACTTAGATGAAGGGATTCGATCTGCATGTTTTTCCTTTGATAGGTATATGAAGTGTTATATAGTGTAACACATAGATGGATAAGTTAGTCTCTACAAAGACTTTATCAAGGTAATTATATTGATTAATTTCTTAAGATGATGAATTGTTAGATAATATTTATGATAGAAGGGGGTGTTAGCTTGGTCGAACTATTTGAGACTATGCAACCAGAGGTGTCTGTAGGAGAATGTCTTGGGTTTTGTTTGTGTAGACGATATCTCCTGTAAAGCAGAGGTGAGTTAGCTCACATTTGTAAGGAGTAAAGTAGCATAGATAGTTTAAGTGGTGGACTATTGATGTTAAGCCTTCAGCGGTGCTAGATATTATCTTACTCATAGAAGTGTGCTCCCAGCACACTCTTGACGAGATATCATCGCTTACGGTTTCGTTCGCCGAGACGACAAGCAGTTGTCGTCTCTTATGGTCAAAGTGAGCTATTGATATTAAGCCTTCGGTGGTCCTTCGGACATCACCTACGGTTTCGTTCGGGTAAACGTGAAGCAGTTCACGTCTACTTTTTATAGGGTGGACTATTGATGTTAAGCCTTCAGCGGTGCTACGCACATCGCTTACGGTTTCGTTCGCCGAGACGACAAGCAGTTGTCGTCTCCTATGGCGAACTCACATTCCAGGCATTCCGCCCATTCCACCCATACCGCCCATATCTGGTGCCGGCATAGCTGGTTTCTCTTCAGGGATCTCGTGGATAGTCGCTTCGGTAGTAAGAAGTAGACTTGAGACAGAGACTGCATTAGTAAGTGCGACACGCTCGACTTTGAACGGGTCGATGATACCTGCTTCGAACATATTGACGTATTCGCCAGTTGCTGCGTTAAAGCCGATGTTCTCATCTTCAGCCTGCTCAATACCGTTGACGATGACACCTGCGTCAAAACCGGCATTGGCGACGATCTGTTTGAGTGGTGCTTTGATAGCACGGAGGATGATCTCATAACCGATCTTCTGGTCATGTTCCATCTCACCGATCTCGACCTTGGCTGCGGCACGGATAAGTGCAGCACCGCCACCGATGACAATACCCTCTTCAACAGCTGCTTTGGTAGCAGAAAGTGCATCATCAACGCGGTCTTTCTTCTCTTTCATCTCAGTCTCAGTAGCTGCACCGACTTTAAGGACAGCGACACCACCAGAGAGCTTGGCAAGACGTTCTTGAAGTTTCTCCTGATCATACTCAGAAGTAGTCGTACCGATCTGGGTCTTGATCTCTTTGACACGTGAGCCGACACTCTCAGCACTACCGGCACCGTCGACGATAGTCGTGTTGTCTTTGTCGATGACGACACGAGCTGCCTGACCAAGTGAGTCGATCGTAGTCGTCTCAAGAGTAAGTCCAAGCTCCTCAGAGACCACCTGACCACCGGTCAAGATCGCGATGTCTTGTAGCATCGCTTTACGGCGATCACCAAAACCTGGTGCTTTGACAGCAGAGATGTTAAGCACACCACGCAGTTTATTGACGACGAGTGTAGCCAGTGCTTCACCCTCTACATCCTCTGCGATGATGAGCAGTGGACGGTTAGTCTTCTGGATCTGCTCAAGGATAGGAAGAAGGTCTTTAAGATTAGAGATCTTCTGATCGAAAAGCAGGATGAACGGGTTTTCGATCTCAGCGATCATCTTCTCAGCATTTGTGATGAAGTATGGGCTGAGGTAACCACGGTCAAACTGCATCCCTTCGACGACATCTAGCTCGTCATTGATACCTTTTGCCTCTTCGACAGTGATGACACCGTCACGACCGACCTTCTCCATCGCTTCAGCGATCATATCACCGATCTGCTGATCAGAGTTTGCGGAGATAGAAGCGACCTGTGCGATCTCTGTCTTTCCACCGATAGCTTTAGCAGAAGCTTTAAGGTTCTCCAAGATAGCGGCCATCGCTTTGTCCATACCACGTTTGACCTCTACCGGATTAGCACCGGCAGTGATGTTACGCAGACCTTCTGAGAAGACAGCATTAGCAAGGATAGTAGCGGTAGTCGTACCGTCACCAGCCTCATCAGCCGTGTTAGATGCTACTTCTTTGACAAGTTGTGCACCCATGTTCTCAAGTGGGTCTTTAAGCTCGATCTCTCTTGCGACAGAGACACCGTCTTTAGTGATAGATGGTCCGCCGTAGCTTTTCTGGATAAGGACATTACGACCACGTGGCCCCATAGTCACTTTGACAGCGTCAGTGAGTTGTTGTACACCTTGTGCCAGTTTATTGCGTGCTTCGTCTGAAAAATGGATCTCTTTAGCCATTTGTTGTCTCCCTTATTACTTTATGATTCCGAAAAGCTCATCAGCTTCGATTATGAGGTACTCAGTACCATCGATAGATAGTTCATTACCAACATATTTTCCAAATACGACGACATCACCGACTTCGATCTCTTCGACATCACTGCCTATTGCAATGATCTTGCCCTGAGAAGGTTTCTCTTTTGCATTATCGGGGATGATGATCCCAGACATGGTGGTCGTAGCTTCTTGAACGCGTTCTACCAGTACTCTGTTTCCAAGAGGTTTGAAATTCATGGATATCCTTTATACATATTATTAAAAGTGAGCGAATAATACAGGAGTTTTGTTAAATTGTCAATACATTTAGTCACGTAGACTAAAGTTGTATTAGTCTATATGCATATACTTAAGTGAGTCTATTTTAGATATAGTCCCGCTGCTATAGAGAGGTCACTAATGGTGTCTGATCGTGAGAGTAGAGATTTTATTGTTTATAGAGATAGTGTGTGAAGAGGTCTGAAAAGTACTCTGCAGGTGCAGAGTACTGGTAAAAAGATGACGGCTACTTCTTGACTTTTGGAAATGGGAAGAAAGGTTCAAAAAAGCGGTGAGAGAAGTTCTTCGCATGCTTCTTTGTCTCATACTTGTCAAAGACCTTTTTGACATACTTTCCACCCAGTGGGATAGAGGTAGTCGCAAGATAAGAGAAGTCGATCATCTTCTCAAGTACATGGACCTTCTCACCCTCTGTCGTCTCCTCTTTTACTTCTGCAACGGCATTCTCAGCTTTTTTAGCTGGCTTGGCTTTGGTAGCAGTCTTAGCCGGAGTCGCAGGTTTGGCTTTGGCAGCGGTAGGTTTAGCTTTGGCGGCTGCCGGCTTAGCTTTTGCAGCGGCAGGTTTGGCTGAAGTCGCTGGTTTTGCATCAGCATTTTTTGTGACCGTTTTTTTTGTGGCTGTGGCCGCCGGTCTTACTTTTGTAGCAGCGGATTTAGCCGCTTCCGGTTGTTTTGTATTTGATGCAGTTGTCTTGTCTGTTTTTGTTTCCATAGATAGTCCTTTATAAAATATAGTATTAGTTGTGATTATATTAAATAGATGATTAAAGTATGATTAGCTTGAGCATAGTGACATGGTTTGACTCATCTGAGATAGTGGAGAGTATGGTAGGTGTAGTGAAAAGATAGCTATTATCACCTGACAATATAGAAGGTGCATCAATAGCTCTTATAAACGTCATAATTTAAGATTCTATTGCTACAATTTATAACATAAAGGATTTAGTTATGTTTTTTGGAAACAATGATACTTTACAACGTGAGATAGAAGAGAAAGAGAGACAGATCGGGCAACTGCAACAGAACCTTTCTGATGCGGAGCAGAAGATCGAGACCCTGGAAAGCAAGGTCCGATACTCTGATAGCGATGCTGTCATGAACGAGCTCATCAAGTCATTGACCCAAGGTCTGACTGATGGGTGTGACCATGATCTGAAGATGCTGCAGAGTGATCTGCATGAGAACCTTAGTGCTCTAGAAGACATCAGTAGTCGAAACCATCAAAACAGTGAGTATACGGGTGGATGCTCTCTGGAGATACATACGCTGGTAGAGACGATGCAGTCACTGCTAGAACATATCAACAGCACCTATGAGCAGGTGGAGACACTTAACACCAATGTCGAGAGTATCTCTGATGTCATCACCCTCATAAAAGATATCTCAGACCAGACCAATCTTCTTGCACTCAATGCGGCTATTGAAGCTGCCAGAGCAGGTGAGCATGGCCGCGGCTTTGCTGTTGTCGCTGATGAGGTAAGAAAGCTTGCCGAGCGGACTCAAAAAGCCACCTCTGAAGTAGAGATAACGGTACAGAGTCTGAAACAGAACACGCAGGAGGTCCATGAGCACTCCTCTGAGATGGAGCGACTCTCGCAAAACTCAAATGAGCAGATGGGCTCTTTCCAGGAGAAGATGCAGCAGCTTAGTGATAACTCGTCTTTGATAGAGCTGGAGACGACTGATGTCACTTACGCAAGTTTTATCGTCTTAAGTAAGCTTGATCACCTGCTCTATAAAGCCAATGGTTACAAGACAGTCTTTACCCAGCAAGTCCATGCAGACTTTAGCAGTGATACCGAGTGTCGTCTTGGAAAATGGTATTTTGATGGACTTGGTAAAGAGAAGTTCGGCAAGTGTTCAAGTTTCTCCAAGATGAAAGTACCGCATCATGCTGTCCATGAGAACATCAAAAAAGCGGTCGACTGTGTCCAAAAAGGGACTTGTACGCAAGAGTCTCAGAATGTGATGACCTATTTTAATAGTGCAGAAAAGGCAAGTCAAGAGGTGGTGAACGTCTTAGGGACACTGCTTCAGGAAGAGAAGAGTATGCGTCATAAAAAATAGAGCCAGAAAAGGCAGTTAAATGATCACTGCGCCCTATATCAAAAGTCCTAGACTCAGTTGGGATCGAACATCTTCTCGATCAGGGTGGTCTATTGGAGATGGTCGCAGATGAGTTTTCCGAATGAGCCCAGAACACTAAAGGTGCCTGTGCATCGAGCCGATTGATAAAGCCTTTTGTCTTTTTTTGATAGAATGAGATCTATCTTAAGACTGCATTCAGGCTGACATGACAAAACGTTCCTCTTTCACGATCTTCAAAGCCGTTGTCGAAGCCCTTTTCCTACGAGAGGTCCAGACACGTTTCGGTACAAAAAGACTGGGATACTTCTGGGCCTTGTTTGATGCGATGCTGATGGTCCTGGTCTTTGCCGGTCTAAAATCGATGATCGCAGAGGGAGCTATGCCCGGTGTTGATTTTCCAGTCTTTCTTGCGACCGGCTTTCTCGCTTTTTTCCTCTTTAAGAACATAGTCAACCGCTCGATGAACGCCTTTGATGCGAATGCCGCACTTTTCAACTATGTGCAGGTCCGACCCATAGACACCATCTTTGCCCGTGTGATGCTTGAACTTCTAGTCAGTACGGTGGCGACATCGGTCTTTGTGCTGATCGGACTCTATTTTGATTATGACCTGCATATAGAAGAGTTTAATCTGGTCATCCTCTCCGTACTCTGGCTGACACTGTTCGCCTTTGGTCTTGGACTTTTGGGTGCGGTGATCGGCAGCTTTTATGAGACCTTTAAAAAAGTGATGAACATCATCATGACACCTCTCTTCTTTATCTCAGCGCTGATGTACACAGTCGAGTCTCTCCCGCCTCTTTTAAGAGAAGTGATCCTTTACAACCCCCTCGTACATTTCATCGAGATGATCCATGGTAATTACTTTGTCGCACTGGACACTACCTATGTCAGTCATGAGTATATGTTCTACTGGACGTTCATCCCGCTCTTTAGCGGACTTTTTCTTTATATACGCAGTGAGAAGAAGATCATTGCTTCATGATAGAACTTAGAGACGTAAGTAAATACTATACCACTGAACATGGCAGGAAGTATGTCTTGGAGAATGTCAGTATCGTCATCCCCGGAGATGTCAATCTGGGCATCCTTGGTCGTAATGGTGCGGGTAAGTCAACGCTTCTGCGGATGCTTGGGGGCATTGATTTTCCTAATAGAGGTACCATCCGTTCAGATGACTCCTTCTCCTGGCCTATGGGTCTTTCCGGAGGCTTTCAGGGTTCTATGACAGGTCGGCAGAACATCAAGTTTGTCTGCCGTATCTACGGTAAGAGTGCGGTGCAGATCGATGCGGCTATAGAGTCTGTCAGAGAGTTTGCGGAGCTGGGTGACTATTTTGATATGCCCATTAAGACCTACTCTTCAGGGATGAAGTCACGTCTTAGTTTTGGTCTGAGTCTCTTTTTTGATTTTGACTATCTCATCATCGAC
>JAUWRZ010000248.1 GCA_030610325.1 Sulfurimonadaceae bacterium
GCCAACTATTTTTTCAGGATGCTAAAGTGGATGTCCTGGAAGAGGATGGGAAGTATATTAGGATCAGACCTTTGAACCTAAGAGAGTTGTGGATCAGAGCAGAGGTCATAGCCAAGTAGAGATATCTACGAAGCCGACCTCTATCATCTAAGCTGAGCCCTTCGAGCAGTGCTTTGGGGCTATCTACCCACCCAAAGCTTTTTTGACATTATCATCAGCCATGGTGATGTTCCATGCTGGTTCCCAGACAAGGTTGACCTCGCAGCTGCTGATGGCTTCGATCTTCTCGACAGCCTCTTTTACCCACTGGACGATCATCTGATGCAGTGGACAGGCACGTGTAGAAAGCGTCATCGTGACGATGGCACTGCCCTCTTCATTTGCCTCAGCATCATAGATCAGGCCCATCTCGACCAGGTTAAACCCGACTTCCGGGTCAATCACAGTAGAAACTGCACTAAATATCTCTTCTTTTGTTACCATTATCTAAACCTTATCATATACATCAGACTTTGTAGTAAGAACAGTGAACCGATACTCAGGAAACTGATCCCACCTTTAAAGAGCGCATCGCTTGAACTAAGCAGTCCCACAGCGCTGAGCGTGACACCGATCACCGTAAAGATGAACTGCGCATTAGCACTCTTTGTCGGTACCATATCTGCGAGCATCGGTACCTTCTCTTTACCTACAAGCGGTGAGAACCGCTCGAACCAGACCAAAAACGGGACGATCTTATAGAGATGTCCCGTGATCAGAAAACCGATAAAGCCGGTAAACATCAACCACCCTGCACTCAACAGCAGAGGCTCACTTCCATTTATCAGATAAAGTGTACCCATCAACAAGGAGACTATCAGCGATCCAAAAGAGAAGTAGAGTGAGATGGCATAGATATCATGCTCTTTCCTCGCTCTGGTCTTGTAAAGGATCGCTATCTGATAGAAGTAGATGAAGAGCGATACTATGCTCAGCAGATAACCCAGATAGGCGATCGATGTGAACCCTGTGAACGATGAGAACACCACGACGATGACTCCGGCGCTCATCACTGCCAAAGCTATCTCGACAGGACGCCAGGAGAAACTGTGCGAAAGTCCAAACATCGGCAGTAAGATCATAGAGAGGCCCATGATAGTGATCATGATATAACCGCCTACGACCAGATAGACATGCCCGTTTAACAGAGCTGTGATGTCGACATCGATCTGACCGGCATAACCCAGAGCCAGGATGATCCCTACGATGACCCCCAGAAAAAGAAAGCTGTTTGCGACGACGACTGTCGTCATGACAAAGTTAAACTTCTCTACCTTCTTAAGGGTCAGAAAGATATCGAGTACGAAGATCATCATCGAGATCAGGACTATCGTCCCCCCGTAGGGTAAAAGTGCCGGCGCAGCGAAAAAACCACCGGCCATCATAAGGGTACCCACTAGCAAAAGAGGCCAGATGACGTAGAAGAACTCGACACCAAAGTGCCCTACTTCCAACACGACAGGTACCAGCTGTGCCATCGCACCAAAGATGACCATCATCACAAAACCGAGAAGGAAGAGATGGACCCATCCAAGCACGGCACTGTCAAGATAACTCATCGTCGATGCATCAAGAGCAAGTCCAGATACTGCGGTAACGACATAGAACAAGACCCCAATGATGAAAAACGGGGCTATGAGTTTAAATGGTGGAGCAAAGTCCTGTGAAATAGCAAACATTATCTTCTCTCAGACTCTCTATCAACCATCACAACTTGCATCTTCCAGTTCTGCTTTCTCGCTCTCTCCCGTCTTATAGCTGAAGACGACCTTGACATTACCGCCAGCGATATCTTCGACGATGTAATCATAGTTCTCGCTGATCTTGTCAAACAGTCCACCAGGCGCTTTATGGTTGATCATGATCAGCTTCTTATCGGCACTGTCTATCTGCTTGAGGCCGGCCATAGCATTGACCATAGGCTCTGGAGGACCTGTCAGAGAAGTATCGAACTGATACATCGTCAATCCATCTTTGACATAGGTAAAGAAGTCAACAGTCGCTCCAGCGATCTCGATCTTTTTTGCTTCACTTGGTAATAAGCTCATAGGTTATCCTTAAGGTATTTATTTTTGTGATTATAGTGCAGAAACAGGAGATTTCCATTGATAAGTATCAAGTAGATGCTAGATAAGTAAAAGTTCTTATAATGAAGCTAAAAAGATATTTTTTACGTCATCGTACGGGAGGATGTCTATCTACGGGGCAACGTCATTAACTCAAGAGTCATGATAGCTACATAAGGTTTGGAATCGGAAGGCTTTGCCTCCGCAGTTGGGGAGTCATAGTGGCGAGTGCCAAGGGTCAGCATTCCTAAGACTCTCCGTTTCCGAAGATGTATGCTATGTGCCATTTCGAAGCACATGATAGACTTAAGATGATATCTCCCGTTAAGAGATCATGCTGGGAGCATGCTCTTAGAGAGTAAAGTCAGATCAATAGATGCCGTGGGCCCGTTAAGACAAGATCCCGCGCAGCTGGATGGCAAACCATAAGATCCCAAGGTTCAAAAAGAAGATAAGCAATGAACTACCACGTGAGATGATATGCTGCAGCTTTGTACGCTCTATGGTATGTGTCTTCAACGCGATGTACATATGAATGATCGTCAATATCGTGATAAGTGCGACATAATAGAGCTTATGGGTCATCGCATACGCCAGTTGTGTCAATTCACCCTCTTGCGTCAACACAGCCCACATATTGAAATGCATGAACAGTGTAAGGCCTGTTATCCAGAGCAGCACCAGCCATACCGTCTCAAAATAGCCGTACAGTGGACCAAGGTGCTTATAGACCTGCGACTGAGCCTCTTTATCTCGTAAAAATATACCTAAAGCAAATAAAAGCAGGGCGCCGCCGATCCATGCCGTTGCAGAAAGAATATGTATGTATAATGTGATTTTAATAAACATGGCGTGATTGTACACTATTAGCCTTGTTCTTAGTCTGATAGGTGTCAACCTAATATTATGGAAGGAGTATGACGTGGAGATATTTAAAAAACTCGATTTTTTCAAGCATCTTGATGATGACCAGCTTGCACTGCTTGCTGCCAAATCGACTTTTAAGAAGTATACCAAGGATAGTATGCTCTTTTTTGAAGGTGAGAGGCCAAAGGCTCTCATCTTTTTGGTCAAGGGACAGCTCAAGCTCTATAAGACCGACCCCAAGGGTAATGAGATCGTTATGCATCACTTCTATCCCTACTCTCCCATTGCCGAGATAGTGGCGCTTGAAGCACTTCCATACCCAGCCTCTGCCATATTTGAGACTGATGGCGAGGTGATCTTTCTTGAGCTGAAAAGTGTCTCCGATGCCCTCTCGTCAGATCCGACGCTTGCCTTTGCCCTGATCCGTTCACTCTCTCGAAAGATCAAACATCTCGAGCAGGTCATCCACATGAACATCGTACTCGACTCGACAGCAAGGACAGCAAGGTACCTCATCTCCCATGAGCATGCCTTCGCTCAGCTAAAAAAGAACCTTATCGCCCGTGAACTCAACATCACCCCGGAGACATTCTCAAGGATCTTAAAAAAGTTCAAAGCACTCCGTCTGATCGAAGAGAAAGACCATCGTCTTATCATCAAGAACAGAGAAGGTCTTCAGGCCCTTTATGAGGTTTAAAGCACTGTTTTAGGGCATTGATACCAACTGATCTCGGTCAATAGCATTTAAGAGCGTTGACCACCTCCTCAAGAGAAGTTACTATCCTCAACACCTTTTCTCTCTTCTTCTCTTACTCGTACCTATCCTAATAAAATTAACACTAATGTAACAGTTATTCTTTTATTATTATCTTTTATATAATCAAGGATAATAAATGAATAAGATCATCGTTCTTTCACTAGCCTGTGCTGCACTCCTTCAGGCTGCTGAGATAAACATGGAACCCATTACGGTAGAGACCACTAAGATCAATGATGTCAGTGGAAATGAGCTGAAGTCTGCCGACCTGGCAGAAGCCCTTTCTAAAAAAGTACCAAGTATCTCTCTGGTACGTCGAAGCGGTATCGCCAATGACATCATCCTGCGTGGTCAGAAAAAGGACAATATCAATGTCCTTATAGACGGAGCAAAAGTGTGTGGCGCCTGTCCCAACCGCATGGACCCACCTACCTCACATATCGTCAC
>JAUWRZ010000090.1 GCA_030610325.1 Sulfurimonadaceae bacterium
GCAGACGCGTGACTCCATAGCAGTTGAGGCTACGAAAGAGCGAGTGCAGGATATCTTGAACAGTATCAGTGCGCTTGTGCAGCAGGTGACCAAGGTAGTAGACACTATCCGCGCAAAGCAGGACCTCCTCTACCTCGATATCGCACCATCGAACAGTCTTGACCTTGCGGTGCGTATCAGTAGTGACAGATCACATGTGCTTGAGGCTGCGAACGAGCTTAAACGTTTTATGGACGAGGGTAAGATAGAGCAGTTCAAAGAGGAGGTCGCCAATCTGTTTGGCCTGACCATCAATCAGCTGACCAAACAGACCGAAAGCCTGCTTGAAGCGAGGCAGGAGGTGGCTAAAGTGGTCATAAAGATCCGTGCTATGCTGAGTGATCTCGAAGGCATCAGTGTCATCGACAGTATCGACCTACGTACTCAAGAGAGCAGTAACAAGATCTTGTCCAAACTTGAACAGCTGCAGATACTCAATGACGAGGGTGCTCTAAGCATAGAGAAAAGCCTCTTTAATTTTGACAGACCGAAGCAGACCGGTTATGCCAGGGCAGTGCAGATCATCAAAGAGTTACGTCAAGAGCTTACCAAGTCAAACAAAAAAGCCCTGATCCTTGATGATACCTATGAGTTGGAGATCAGAGCAAGTGAGAACGGGCACGATACCGGCTGGCAGGTCTCGCTCGATGAGGTGGGCTCAAACGGTACGGATGTGATGATAAAGACCATAGTCAATATCGCGATGCTGGCTATTGCTCTGGGGATAAAAGGTAAGCAGCGAGAGGAGGATAAGACCTACTTCCACTGTATCCTTGATGAGATCGGTGTACTTCATCCCTCTTACCTGAAAGAGCTTATGAGCTTTGCCAACAAGAAGCAGATACGTTTTCTAAACGGCGCACCAAACCGCCAGCTTGTCAGCAGTTTCAAACGCATCTATATCCTCACAAACAGCCATCAGAAGACGATGCTAAGGCCGTTGTTGAGTAGACAGTAGTAACCTGTCGGGTCAAGTAGTGGCATACTACTTCCAGAGAGCTTTTGGGTATCTTATATGGTGATAGGGACAGTATAGCTATATGTCTTAGAGTTTTGGATTATATGAAGATGCACTATAGAGGTGAAAGTGGATGAAGAGGTACTCTTGAAAGACCAGACTTTTTAGGGTCTGGCCTATTTTAACGAGACTACTTGTGTGTACGGACGGGGACCATGATATGTGCGTAGGGGGTGTTCTTCCACATCACATAAGGCCCACCATTAAAGGGATCATCACTCAGACCTTCCAGCATCGCTTTAGGGACGATCATCATCAGGTGCGGACCCTCCTTGACCCATACATCACCGTTTTTCTGATCAGTCGCGTAAGGGCTTGAGTTACTTACCATCGCATCTCCTTGCATCATGTAGGATATTCCGACACGGTCAGTCTGAAAACCGGACTTTGAAGCGACTGCTTTCATCATCTCTCCCCAGACGGCATCATTACACATGGGGTTTTTGTCTCCGGGCATGATACCGGGCATGCAGACCCATCCGTTAGAACCTTTTTTAAGCATCGTGCCATCGACATCCATGATGGTCGCATCAGCGCTCACCCCTGCATGTGCCGCACTCTGGGCGCGTGCGATCTTGTCGGCTGCTGATTCGCCGCCATAACTGTTGATAGAGACTAGCATGAACGCTAGAAAGACGAAGATGATACGCATGACATACTCCTTGTCATTCACAGTAAAGAGAGCCTCTACTTTGGCTCTCTTTACTATCTTTTGCAAAGCCGGACATCTATCCTTTCTCATACAGCATGATCATGACTTTGCCACATTCAGGAGAAAGACCCTGAACACTCACTCTGTTAAGCTTGTCTATTATCAGGCTCTTCAGGAGCTTATAAAGGAAGTATGAGCCTTTTCAGTTGATACAGCTCTTAGAGAATGAGTATAATTATTAGTATTATTTATCTATTAAGCGCACTATGTCACGATCTTGATGGTATCTATAAGTGTGTCATGTGAATGGTGGAAGAGTCATGTATGAGGATAGAGGGTAAGGTCGAAAGAGCTCTATGGGCTCAGTCGATAGCTTTTTTATATGCCGCGCAAGAGTGATGGGGCCTTAGTTCCACACCTTACACTTCTCATCTCCCTTACCATCTTTGCCCGGTCCATCAGTCCAGTCAGAGTCGTAGGCGTTTGGTATACCGTCGCAGTCATAGTCTTTATAGGCGCATGGACCATCTTTTAGTGCCAGGCGGACCGTGTTAAACGCACTGCCGCCCATCAGTTGGAACTCTCCATCTACTATGGCGACAAAATAACCTGAACCTTTTGTGTATTTGGAGTACTGTGATTCATAAGCATCGAGTGTACCGTCACAATCGAGATCGGTACAGTAGCCGTCTATTGTGTTCTTTCCATCTGGTATCTCGACCTTTCCATCTTTGCAGCCAACGGGAGTCGATCTTTTATGGACAGATGTAGCGTCACTTTTTTGGTCAGGATCGAGTGAATCAGGTATTCCATCCTCATCACTGTCACCTTCAAGTTCATGCTTTGTCAAGATACCGTCACCATCATCATCGGGATCAAGCCCATTGAGTATACCGTCATCATCTGTATCTGTATGTTTACCCTCATCGGAGTCTTTTATACCGTCACCGTCGGAGTCGATGAGAAATGGGTCAAAGCCGTTCTCTGTCTCCCATCGGTTTGATAGCCCATCCCCATCTGAATCACCTCTTGGGCCATCATCATCTATGGCATCAAGCCAATCAGGGATGGTGTCTTTATCGTTGTCAGGGAAGATGTTCTTATGGATAGCGATCGCATGATAGGCGTCGATCTTTATGATCTCTATCTGATCAGACCCGACATCTGAGAGATCAAGCCTGATAGAGAGATCACTGTCCATTCCTTCCGGAAACGCTTCGTCATGATCGGACTTGCCGTCACCGTCAGAGTCTTTGTCGCGACGATTGGTCAGACCGTCCCCATCGACGTCGTTCCACGAAGGTCTTGAGAAGTGTTCGTATCGTGTCGGGATATTGTCCCCATCATCATCAGTATAGAGAAAGTCAGGTCTTCCATCCTCATCACTGTCGCTTATGAGGAGCTTCCCTGTAGCGTCTCTGTCGACTTCTAAGCCATCGGCGACTCCATCATCATCCGAGTCTTTGTCATTAGGATCACTACCTAGCAGTCTCTCTTCGGCGTTGGTCAGACCGTCATTGTCGAGATCTCCCTCATCCCCATCTTTGTTCTGTGGGTCGAGATGGTCCACTTTACCATCGCCGTCGCTCTCTTTTGCAAAGTCGGCGATGCCATCACCATCTTCATCGATGATCTCATCTTTTGTCGGGATACCGTCGCCGTCATCATCACTGTCATTACGGTTGGGGATACCGTCGTTATCTGAATCCCCCTTCTCTTCGAGCCGTGTTGGGATACCGTCATTATCGTCATCGGGATCCTCACAGTTGGCTTTACCATCATGGTCAGAGTCTATCATCTTTCCAGATGGACACTCTATCTCATCAGGGACACCATCACCATCAGAATCTACTGGACTACCTGAGACACTCATCAACGAGCCGAGAAGTATGATAAGCAGACTGCTATAGAAAAAATGCATAGTTGACCTTTTGAAAGGGGTTGGGATCGATCATAAAAAAATAATTATATCTTTGTGATTATGGATTGTCAAGATACATGTTGTGTAAATAATGGATAAGGTGCCCTAGATCTAGACTTCTGTCCAACTTCGGCAGAGGCGATGAGATATTGACCCGAAGTGGGTCTTAGATAGTTGATCTTGATCTCCATCGTCATGACAGTATAGCCCTCATCCATGCTGGAGATGATAAGGCTTTACATGTGACTCGACCTTCTGCCTCACCTTTACCAAAGCTTTTGAGTGCTGCTCCCATATGTTTCAGAAGTGGAAATATTATATCTTTCATCGTGACCTTAAAGTATTGTTGCATAAAAGTGGGTGATCCCACTGAATACTGACTCGTATAAGCAAGAAGTAGTCCCTATTTTCTTTATACGTCCTATTTGGAAACGATACTCCCCTCTTTAGCCACTATCTCATGTTCGATCTGTAGTGGTGGTCGATGTTCGTTGGTCTTTTGTCTTATTCTAACCAAGCCTGCGTTGTTAGAGACGCCCTTATAACCTGCATTCCCGCCAACACATAACGATAAACAGTAACAAAGCCCTAAAATACAGGGATTTGTTGATATCTTGCAAGTTATGTAATGCTTAAATACATAACGAGGACTATATGCAACAATAAATGGTAAATAGTTATATTATATAGATGAATTTGGAACATCGTTATGTATATTCCGGGAATGCAGGTTATAACGAGAGATCCTCCTGACTTTATCCTATACAACACACTCTTTAACCTCTTTTGTAAAGAGAAATCGTATCATACAGGCATCACAGTATTCTATAAAGCGACCATATTATCTTCAACCTATCAAATACCCATCAAGTAAAATAATCCCTAAAATAGGGGCTCTTTATAACTATATTGTAAAATCATCAAATACCCGTCAAGTATTTTCGACTGCCCAGAATGGAATATACTTCCTCATCTTTGGAGCTGCATCCGGATCTTGTAAGACGATCACACCACTTTTCAATGATTCTTTGATATATCTTGATGCCGTAGCACTGTTTTGAGGTTCGATGCCAAATCTTTCTCTTAGCGAAGCGTTGGTCATATGTTCTCTATTGACATATTTTAAACAGGCATGAAGATAACAGGCTCTTATCCTATCTGCTTTATCCATCTTAGTCAGTGGTTTGTATGCAAACAACACAGCTCGTGTATTGTCTTCTATCACTTCAAAAAGTGGTGCCGGCAACTGATACATCTCAGTTTGAAAGACTACTTTATCTACTCCGCTGCCCCGCTCTTCACATACACCTATCCTTCTCATAAATGAGGCTAGCCTCTCATTTCGTGATCTGGGAGGGGTATCTAAAAACCTATCCGTCTTGATCAATGGTTTGCCCGGATTTGTGATCTCGATGCGATCTGAAAATATCTCGATCATCACTCCTCGGCCGGTTATAAAAAAGTCCTGATGGATGATCGCATTGGCCACAAGTTCCCTGATCGCCAGCTCAGGATACATCAATACATTTTTTCTTAGAGCTTTTTCTATGACTTCATTAGATGGTAGTAACCCGTTTATATAGTCGATCAGCCCTTCAAAACCTACTGCATACCCTTTTGTATCACCCTGCTCTTTGATAGTCTCGATCCTACTGTTGTCTTTATAGAGGATGACGCGAACTGCCTTTCGTGCCAACAGAGGAAAGTCAGATAATTGTTTGGCAAATAAAATTGCTCCAAAATTGGTGATATTCCATTTTCCGGTATCTGTTTTGACGATCATCTCTTCGGATTCAAAAACTTTTAAAATACCGGCCTTGTTATTGGGAAGCGGCAGATCCAAAAGATCAAAATATGCAGGATAATCAAGTATCCTGATAACGGCATCATCATCCAGTTCCTCTACAGCGGTATGCATCTCAAAAGGTGTACTATCAAAAACTCGCCACAGTTCCCGCTCTTTTTCCGGGTAATCTTTTAGCTTTTTTTTGTACGATCCAATACGAATATACTCGTTGTTTTGAAATCGGACTGGATGTTTGAACGCACTTGTGATTTCAAGTAAGACTATATCGTTACTATTTATTGAAAACTCAAAAAATCTAAAATTGATCTTTGGGTTCAGCAGTCTAAGCAACCAGTTCTCCAACTCTTCATTGCCAATCTTTGTTTGGCTTAGTTTAAAGGTTGTCCCTAAAACATCATGTGTCTTATCATCGACACCCCATATCATATAGGCCGATGGCTTACCATAAAGTGCTGCTGAGTTGGATAAGGCAGAGATATATTCACCGATCTCTTCCGCAACAGCACGGTTGTGTTTAAACTCTAACCACTCTGTCTCATTTGGAAGTTTTATCAGTTCGATCAATAGACTTTTTAGGTACTCAAGCGTTCGTTCAAAACTCATCTTCTTCCTCTACTTCAAGCAGTCTTACATCTGCGTTTTAGCTAAAAAGCGATTTTGCTTATTTGATTCACTTCTATGACATTGTATTTGTTGAGAATTATATCATCAGTCCTATAGATAGGTACTCAATTATGAAATATATACTATTCTACAAATCAATTTTATTCTCTTGATGCAGACCTTAAAGACAAATGATACTTTTAAAATACACCGGTAGATAGTACGGGTAAGGAGCCTAAAAAGATCAAAAAGTTGCAGGTTCTTTTATCGGACCTTCAACAAATTTTTGTATCAAGACCCATTCTCAGATCTTCTGCTCCAGTTCTGAGAAGCTGTGTATTACCCCTTCTGTCAGGTCGACATAGAGCTTACTGACGCGGATGTCGTGGATGTTTAGCATCTTAAGGCTGGCAAAACCATTTAGGTCTATCTCTATCTTCTCTTCTGCCATCAACACAAAATCATCCCCATGTATCCTGAAGATAAGTGTTTTGGGATAGGTCTCAAACAGATACTCCACAAAACCAGCGAGTAGTCTATCCCCTTCTGCCCAACTATGACTTTGGTTGTAGCTGTTGAAATTGTGCAGATAGAGGATACAGAGCGAGCGGTACTCTTTCTCATAAAAGTTACGGTTGAGGATGAAGTCGAGATAGCTTTGATTGTAGGCCTCTGTGACCTGGTCACGGTAAAAATAGGAGAAACGCTCTTTTTCGATCTCTGTCGTGGGAAGCTGAGTGATGCTTGCCGCAATATCGATCTCACCTAGCACCCGCAGGGCTGCTTCGACGACAGGAGGATGGAACTGTGTTCCTGAGTAGGTCCGCAACTCTTCAAAGGCACCCTCTATGCTCTTTCGCCCTTTGTAGATGCGATTTGTCGTCATCGCATCAAAAGCATCTGCGACTATCATGACCTGTGCAAGGACAGGGATCTCATTACCTTTGAGTCTATCAGGGTAACCTGTCCCGTCAAAACGCTCATGGTGATGACGGATGATCTCTGCCATGGAGCGATACATAGGGATCTTTTGGAGCATATCGTATCCGACCGTCACATGCTCTTTGATAAGACTAAACTCCAACTTGGTCAGTTTTCCAGGCTTCAATAAGACGGTATCCGGAGTGGCGACTTTTCCTATGTCATGCAAGATACCTGCGCGGTAGAGCAGTGTACATTCCTCAGGGCTTCGTCCCATCTCCTCTGCGATAAGTTTTGAATAGTGTGCGACGCGTTGAGAGTGGCCTCCAGTATAAGTATCTCTCTGCTCGATCAACGCTACAAGGGAGGTCAGGGTATGCTCGAAGTTATCTACCTGATCATACTCAAGTTGAAGTTTCTCTAACGTACGCTGCTCGACCAGCTCTTCAAGATGCTCCTTATAACGGATGTTCTCATTAAAACGGGTCAGCTTGAGGGCGATCTTATAGAGCGTCATGTTCATCTGCTCATAATCAATAGGTTTGATGATATAACCACTGACACCCAGACGGATGGCATCAAGGAAGTAGACAGGCTCACTATAAGCCGAAGCGATGATGATCTCCTGCTCCGGGTCGATCTGCTTTATCTCAGCGGCCATCTCCAGACCGTTCATAAAAGGCATCAATATGTCAGTTATGACGATGTCATA
>JAUWRZ010000156.1 GCA_030610325.1 Sulfurimonadaceae bacterium
CTTTCGCATTGCATCATAGAAGTGATCATATACATCTTCACTGATGATGCTTTGACAATATGCAAATATCATTTAGTAATATCGACAAAATACTAATATTATGTAACGTAAACTAATCATACTGGCCTCTCCTAAGAAAAGACTTATCCAGATGTATGTCAAAAAATGGGCTCAGGGCATAAACATAAGTCTTTATCCAATCTCAGACGATTAGCTCAGACCTCGAGAAGTGATACATGTACCTAAGAAATAATGGGGATACGAAGATGCAGGAGAAGGTATTTAAATTTAAGAGGCTATAGGAAGTGACGAGAGAGGTAGAGCATTCCCCCTCACTGTCAATCAAAAGCTTTCAATAGGTGCGGTTCCCGTAGAAACAGCCGCCGACAAAGTAAGCCTACTTGTTTACAGCGGCCGACGCCGGGACAAACTTCATCGAGATGGAGTTGACACAGTGACGTATGTTCTTTGGTGTGTAACCCTCCCCTTTAAAGACATGACCCAGGTGCGCATCACAATTGGCACAGACTATCTCTATTCGACGTCCATCTTTATCAGCCACACGTTTGACCGCCCCTGCTATCTCATCATCAAAACTCGGCCAGCCGCAATGTGACGAGAACTTATCAGTCGAATCATAAAGTGGTGCATCACACCGTTTACAGACATAGGTCCCCGCCTCACTAAAGTCATTGTACTCTCCCGTAAACGGACGCTCCGTACCCTTATGTTCTATGACCCGCTCTTCTTGCGGCGTCAACTGGTTATATAGACTTTTCAACTCTTTTTTCTCCCCTGCATATCCTACTGTTGTCAATAACAACACGGACATGATAATAAATATCTTACTGACTTTTAACATGTGTATCCTTTTTCTCTCTTTGAAAAAAGTATATTCTTATAAGAGTAATAGGGGATTAATAAAAGAAGAACAGATCATAAACAAGTCTTGCATAAGAATACGCTTGTGTTAGGCCCCATGTCCCATCCATCAGATACCCAGCTTTCAGCTCTGAGGGGCATAGTCACTGAGATGACAGCAGATGCATCATCTTGATATGTAAAGACCTGTTTTTTGGCCTCTTTAGTAAGTGTCCCTGCCCGGTCAGTGTTGGTGTAGATATCAACTTTTTGCATTAAGTCCCTCCAAAGTCAACGGTCTTCCTTTTGGACGAATAGAGAGTTCAAGTTCAAAAAGGTCAAGCACCGACTCGACTTTTTTAATACCTACCTCATCAATATAGCCATTATAAGGACTTAATGTATCTTTCTATTGTATTAATATATTGGGCTACAGCGCCTTTTCCGCAGCGATCATGGCGACTACACCGTCATACATATCCTGGACACACTCTACTTCTGTCACTCCCAGTCTTCTTCGGTTACTGATGTCATAGACCCCGCCTTCACTCTCAGAGTGCTCGCCATGGATACCTCTGATCTGCAGATGGTATTGATCAGCGATCTTTTCAAAGGCACCCATGTCAGCAGCAAGCTTTGGAAGAGCAATATGGACACTCGCACGCATCGCTGTCCCAAGGTTAGTCGGACAGCTCGTCAGGTATCCAAGGTGGTCCGTATAAGAGAACGGCACCTGCTTCTCGATCTCACCTATGGCATTTGAGAGACGGGTGAAGACCTCTTTGATGTTACCACCCATCTGCATGGAGATGATACGAAGCTGGTCCTCCTCATTGACCCAGACAAGGAAGCTCTTCTCATCATTGTGATAGATACCACGCCCTTCCGGCCAGTCACGGTTCAGTCCGGCTGCTTCGAGGAAACGGTCACCTGCTTTGAACAAGAAGTGATCATCGATAAGCTGTGCACTGTCTGCCTCACTCATCCCCTGAAGCGGGTAATAAGTACCGGCAAGGCTACCTGTGAGACCATTAAGCGCTCCGGAGACCTGACGTTCGATGTCGTTACGCTGTTCCCGTGAGATCGCAGGTCCAAGTGGAAGGTCCGCTATATTACGACCTACACGGATACGTGTGGAGACGATGAACTTGCCATCAGGATCAGGGTTAGGCGCATTAAGATCATCCGGGTTCAGATTGCTCTTATGCTTATCATCCTTGGAAAAGCCGTGATACTCTTCGATGATCGGGTCGAAAAGTCCTCCAAAAAGCATATAGGACTCCTCATCGCCGGCATAGACACCAATACCGCTGTCTATGTTCTTGACACCTGAGTTGATGGCTTGCTGCAGTGTAAAACCATTACTGGTCTCTTTATCTTTAAGTGTCTCAAAGACCTCATGGCTCAGGTGTTTACATAACTGTGACTTGCACTCTGCCGGAAATGCCGGAAATCTGTTCTTATCGTTCATCTTTGTCCCTTATGTTTTATAGATGAGATCATAACTCATCTAGATGGATTATTTGTGGAATCGTCTTAAAAGTACAGAGCTACTCTTATGCTGACACGTTGGGGATCACTTGGTCGATCTCGATGATAAAGACCGCACCATCTTCACCGTTTTTCGCTTCGATCTTCCCGTGGATCTTACTTTCTATGATAAGTCTGGACATATACAAGCCCAACCCTGTCCCCTGGTCACGATCTTTAGTCGTAAAGTAGATGTCGAAGATCTTTTCCATGATGGCCTCATCGATCCCTCCGCCATTGTCTTCGACATAGATGTAGATGACATCACCCTTTTTGACTATCTCTATCGAGATCCATGGTGCATCTATCTTGTTCTCCAGAAGGATGTCTTTGGCATTATCAAGAAGGTTCAAGATGACCTGGGAGAACTCACTGGGATAACCAGAGATAGTGACTGCCTCAGAAGGTGGTGTGAACCTCAGCTCTATATGATGGTAGGTAAGTGAAGCCTGGATGATATTGATCGCGTTTTGGATGTACTTACTAAGGTCAAAGAGCTCCTGTACACGATTTGGTTCAAAGAAGTGACGAAAGTCATCGATCGTATGCGACATATGTTTTAGCAATTCGTTGCCACTCTTCACCTTTGCTTTTAAGTACTCCTCAGACAACTCATCAAAAGCGTATGCAGACTCCAGGTTCATAAAGACCCCACCGATCTGGGCCAATGGCTGTCTCCATTGATGGGCAATATGCCCTATCATCTCCCCCATCGTCGCAAGTTTGGACTGCTGCATCAGCAGGTATTCGTTCTCGAGACGCTTTCGGGTCTCCTTCTCGATCTCCTGTTGTAACCTTATCTTGGTGTTCTCATGTTTCGTCACGTCTTTAAATATCAGTTTGATGTAGGTGTTATTGAGGTTTTTTGATGAAGTACCCGATACCTCAAAAGCCGCATCAGCGATGTGGACTGTCTTGTTCACTATAGCAGTAGAGTTCTCAAAATGCGCACTTATCGCACTGCGATCATCGTCAGAGAAGATCATGTCCAGACCTTTATCGATCAGCTTCTCACCAAAGATCTCTTTTGCTTTACGGTTCATCCAATGGATGACCTGGTGCCCCTGCGCATCAAAGACCTCGATGATCGCCTCAGGTAAGAGGTCCATGATCTCCTGCGCATGTCTGATCTTTATCTGCAGTATCCGGGTATAGTTACTTTTGATATGTTTAAGGATATCTCTATTAGTCAGAAGTGCGACAACACCATCGTCAGCACCCGTGACGAGGATCCTCCTTATCTCTTTGCGCTGCATCAGTTCGATGACATCAGCGACTAACATCTCTTTATCTACAGTGATGACAGGCTTTGACATGTAAGTGGCAACACCCTGTCGCGTATCGACCTCCT
This sequence comes from Sulfurimonadaceae bacterium, assembly GCA_030610325.1. Lineage (GTDB taxonomy): Bacteria > Campylobacterota > Campylobacteria > Campylobacterales > Sulfurimonadaceae > BB26. Next base: position 3,743 of record JAUWRZ010000156.1, read on the forward strand.
GATAGGTCAATCTCAGGATATCCTTCTCTGTGAGCATCCCTACAGGAGCTGTCTCATCGACCACGACTACCGAACCGATATGATGCATCTGCATCAAGATAAGTGCTTCTTTTATGGAAGCATTCTGACTGACAGTAGTGATCTGCTGGTCAGGCTTGATGATGTGTGAGATCTTCAGGTCGACTTTGTAGACATCATCCTCAAGATAATCAAAAAGATCCTCTTGCAAGACGACACCGGCGTAGTGCAGATCATCATCGACCAGGACTATACGCCGTATGTCATGTTGACTTAGGAAGTCAAAAGCAAGGTCTATTGGTCTGTCTACATTGGTCGTGATGACAGATGTAGTCGCATAGTCTAATGCATCTGCGTTCAAGTCGATCTCCCCTGCAAGCGCATTGACTATATCGCTTTCAGTCAAGATGGCCACAGGAGTCTCATCATGGAGTAAGACGACACAACCGTTCTTGTTGCGCTGCATAAGTGTCATCGCCTCTTTAAGTGATGAGCGATGCGCTATATCGAAGTGCTCTTTATGGGCGATATGCTCCAGAGCGATCATGAGGTACGCACATCATACAGTCGGTAACCGACACCACTGACATTTTTCAAGATCTCCGGGTGGCTCTTTCTACGAAGGTTTTTGATCTGGGAGCGGATGGCATCACTCGTCATCACCTTATCACTCCAGATATTCATCTCCAGCATGCTATAACTGAGGACCTCATCAGGATGCTCAATAAAAAACTCCAAAATATCCATCTCCTTTTTTCGCAGCTCGATCACTACGCCTTCTCGCAGAAGTATTTTGAGTCTTTTATTGTAGACAAAACCTTCACCCAGATCCACTTCACTGTATTTGGGTGCCAATTCGATGAGCTCGTCCATACATTTATGAAACGCTTTAAAGATATCCTCACTCGTGACCGGTTTGACAAGGTATCGGGTCAGACCAAGTTCGACAGCCTTAAGCATAAACTCTTTATCGGTATAGGCCGTTGACATCACTATGCGGGTAAATGGGTCTGTCTTGCGTATTAGCACAGCCAGATCGATACCGCTCATCCCGGGAAGGTTGATATCGAGCAGAAGGATATCAGGCTGATGCGCCTTATAGAGTGCCAACGCGTTCTCAGCATTATCAGACGTATAGAGCACTTTACAGTAGTGCTTTAAGAACTCAGTCATATATTGCCGGACTTCGACATCATCTTCGACATACAAGACCGTATATGATCTCATCTTTTGAGCGAACTCTTTGTGATCGAGCATCATCTTTACTCTTTTTTCATATTGGATATCTGTTTATCTTCTCTCAAAGAAGCTCCAAGCCATCGCAAGTAGGCTTCACTTCCACTTGTGATAGCAGTTGCGATGATCTCAGGGACATCATAGGGGTGAAGTTCGATGATACGAGCTTGCAGACTCTCAAAGTGAGCCCTGTCGGTCTTTATGATAAGCAACTCTTCAGCATCTTCATTGAACTTTCCCTCATATAGATAGTAGGAAGTCACAGCGGGGATCTGGTTGACACAGGCACACAAGCCCTCTTTGACAATACTACTCGCGACACTTCTGCCTACTGCGCTGTCAGGGACCGTACAGTAGACTACCAGAGCATCTGTCTCACTCATCGCGCTTCCTATTTTTTGATGACAGTCCCGACACCCTCACTGGTAAAGACTTCCAGAAGCAGTGCATGTTCGACGCGACCATCGATGATATGCGCCTTTTCGACACCAGCGTCTATAGCTTCGATACAGGCATCGACTTTCGGGATCATGCCTCCGGCTATCACACCCTCTTCTTTGAGTGCGATGATCTCCTCTTCGCGCAGTGTCGAGAAGAAGTTCTTCTCACTGTCCATCACACCCGGAGTATCTGTCATAAAGATGATCTTCTGTGCGCCCAGACTCGCTGCTATCTTACTCGCAGCCAGGTCGGCGTTGACATTAAAGCCGGGATGGTTCATCTCGTCACCCGAAGCGATAGGGGCGATCACAGGGATGAACTTCTCGGCTATAAGGTTCTCTATGACACTCTTGTC
>JAUWRZ010000196.1 GCA_030610325.1 Sulfurimonadaceae bacterium
ATCATCCATATCTCCCAGACAATTTTCGGCTTCGACTCTTATGGTATTAGTCCCTTGATCAAGTTTTTCAATATCAAGTGGAGTGATAAATTCTCCAAAACTGCCATCATTTGGTGAGCCGGTCAAAGAGCTCGCCAGCATCACGTCATTTATGAAAATGGAGTTGCTGCATTGTGCACCTTTGGTCTGCATCCATATTTGTGCGCTGAGATAGTTGGGAGGCAGTTGCGATGATGTGACTGTGAAGTTTGCACTAAAACTGCTTCCTTCAGCACTCTTTTGAAACTGACTGTTGATACTGCCAGAAAAATTATCGTTACCTAGATGGTGGACGTCAGGTACAGCATTGATGATAACAATACCTTCACTCTCAGGCTGAAGAGAAAAATTGAGTAACATGACTGTATCTTGTAACATTGATTTGGCTACATTTTTAGTTTGAGGTATGTATCCATCATGGGAAGCAGTAAGGGCAAAGAAGCTTGGGGCATCTTCGGGAATCAATAAGGTATAGCTGCCATTTACTGCACTGGTCCTATGGATAGGCGAAGGAGCTATGTCGAGTCGGACTATGGCACCGGATAACGGCTGAGAGTTGGATGAATCGGTGACAGTCCCAAAAATCTCCCCTGCTGCGTCTGACTCAGTTGGATCAGTGATCCTCCTGTCAAGATTCGCACTTGTGTTGACTTTGAGTAAAATACCTTTCTTTTTCATGTCTTCCGAATTGTTAACCGCAGCAAGCGCTTCACGAAGAGTAGCTCCGGAATTCCATTTCTCAAAAAATAACTTGACTCCTCTTGATACACTGCCGGCATAGTTAGAATCAGAAAAACCAAGGAATATGCGATTCTCATCATCAAGTGTCGTTAGCAGACCGGCGGTCTTGCAGCCGGCAAAAAAAATGATACCAGGTCCACCTGAACTATTTTTTGCAAGTTGTTGCTGAATGCGTGATTCGTTATAGTGTGGAGACTTGAAGTAGTACTTGGCTACGGTCATACCGGTAACCCGCTGTTTGGATTTAGAGAAATCCCCATGACTGTAGAAGACAAAGGCGTCATCGGGACCCAAAGTAGATAAAAAACCATCAACCTCTGATTGATTGACATGATGCGTTGCAGACGCATCCGGATATTCAGATTGAGACATTTGGCTAACGAACTCATTGAAATTAATATTCCAAAATTTTCCGAAAGCAGAACCAATACGTAATTTACGATTTTTTGTACTATTTGCCAAGAGATTCTGCGCCAAGTTGACATTAACAGTTGTATGATGTATGAACTCGATACTTTGATTGTCGTTAATGTAATCTTTAAGGTTTTGTGATAACTCGGCAATTACCGCTGAACCATCAGGGTCTGATTCATCGATGTAGCGAAGCAAGAAAGGGGGTAGTAGGCTTTGAACAGGTATGGGACCTTCTACTGAACTCCAGGTGATCTCTTCTTCGCCGCCAACCACCTCCTGAATGGCATAGACACAAGTATTATCATGGCAATGACGTATAATAACAGCAGGTGAGCCTGTTGGTGTATCAAGTGCGGCAAGTATCAGCTCGTCACTGTTTTCATCCTGGACGATAAGTGCTTCGATGATATCACCGGCTTGCTCAGTTGCTCTGGCAAACTCTACGATCTCCTGTAGCTTAGTGTCCACTGCCATAGCTGATTCAAATTCGGCTACTGGCATTTGTTGTTGTATGGAGGTTATTGGTTCGACGAGCAAAGTATTGGTAGTATCAGTTTGTGAGTCATCACCCTCGCCGCCACTGCCACCCCCGCCGCAGCTGACGATCATTAATAGAAAAGCGAGTGTTAGCATCATTGATTTTATTTTAAACAACATAATATCCCCTTTTTTCTGACCTATAAGTATGATAACGATCTAACGTGACATTAAGTGTGACATCTTAAAAAGGGGTCAGAAAAGAAGAGTAGAGCTTATTTAAATCTATATCCCAGACTGCGTATGATCGCAATGGGGTCGCAGGGGAGTCTTACCTTTAGCCGGTGAACAAGCTGCCGTCTTGTCCCGTTGGAGACAAAGGTGTCACTCCAAAGGACTTCATCGATTTTTCATGGGTGACTACTGCGCCTTTTTGATGAAAGAACAGTAGAAATAGCAGTTTTTCATGTGATGTCAGGCTGATCTCAGTGCTATTACAGTGGACCTTTTTCTGATGAGCATCATATTCATATCCGCAGCAGCTGTCGGTTGTCAGTGTCAGCAGATCATGTTTTGCTATAACAAGACGGATAAGGCTCAAAAGGTCGTTTTTTCGTAAGCAGGCGGCACACCTATTGATAAAAGCGTTTGAAGAGAAAGGAATCCTCAAAGAGATCACAGGCTATTAGCGTAATAAATCATATGCTTTTGATAGATATGAGATATCTATAGTCAGAGTTAGACTTCTAGGTCTTACCAAGAGGGTAAAGATCTGATGTACAAAGAAAGATCGAAAAATAGACAGACATACGGTGACACATATCCAGCAGCTCTTTTTAGCCTCGTCTCAAAGTATATCTCGACAAAATACCCTCTCTACTCATACATTTAGGATACATTCAAAATAAAATAGAACATAACAAAATCTATTTTCTCTTAGGCTGTTAGATCATACAACTCTATAAATGAATCTCTGCTATAATCATCCGAAACTATCATTTTTAGAAAGAGGTGCCTATGCCAAACTGGATCCGTGTCAGTGTCGGTTTTCTACTGCTATATAGCGCCTTAGTCATCACTTCATGTCAAGGGATGGTCAATGCCTGCACAGGATAAGTTCAACAAAGCCAAACGTTACAGACCGCAGGACAAAGAGCAGAGCATGCAGAAGTTTGCTCCGATGATGACAGGCGCACTTCTGCTTATCATAGGTGTCAACCATCTTGTCCTGGCTATTCGTGCATTGGGTAAAGGTGAGAGCCTCTGTTTTCTCATCGCAGCCTTTATCTTTGCTTCGTATGTGGGTGCTTTTGTGATGTTGAGGTCGGGTCTGGCACATGAGCGTATCTACGATAATGCCGTACATGCCAAGGCACCGAAGTGGCCGCTAAAAAGTATCGCAGGGGGCCTGCTTGCCTTCGCTACTTTCCTCTCTGCTTATCTCCTGGGTGAGTATCCTTTCTCTGCTTCGATCGCATTGGGTATCAGTGTGATGGTCGGTTGGTACCTCTACTATGGTCTTGATCCCAGAGTGGACAAACTTGAAGGTTTTGGCAGTGACAAGACGGCGGAGCGGGTACTACGGCTTATCGTCGATGCCCATGGTGACATAGACTACATCAAGAAGACAGCCGGCTCCATCCATGATGAGCAGGTACGTATGCCGATGTTACAGATGGCTGAGGGGTTTGAGCGCCTTGTAAGACATGTCGAGAACGACCCTGATGATTATGAGCGTGCGAGAAGATACCTGGTCAGTTATCTGGGTGACCTTCGGACGATGAGCGAGACCTACTTCAAGCTTGAGTCTGCCGGTCGTGCGCAGGAGATAAAGACGACCTTTCTGGACGCGCTTGAAGAGAGTGTAAGTAAACTGGACCGGCAGTATGATAAACTGCTCGACGATGATGTGCTTTATCTGGATATCCAGATAGCAGTACTTAAAAAACGACTTGAAAGCGAGGGATAAGAGATGAGTGAAGTGACTAAAGAGCTACAGGAGATCAAAATAGATGCATCAGAAGAGGCAACGGTGACCGACTTGGTGATGGCTATCGATCTTAAAGACACCACATCGGTGATACATTTCGGTGCAAATGCACAAGAAGATGTCACGACAGTCTCCTCCCAGATGCTCGAAGGTGTCCGTAATAAAGACCTTGGACAAGCAGGTGCACCACTCTCAAATATGATCACTGCCATAAAAGGTTTTGATGTCGACAGTCTTGATCCCAACCATAAACCCGGCTTCTTTGACAGACTTCTTGGAAAAGCTAAGCCGCTTGTGAACTTTTTGAACCAGTATGAGGACACTAAAGAGCAGATCGCGAAGATCACTGATGAGATGGAGCGACAGAAGGGTGTGCTGCTGCATGATATCGAGTCACTTGACCGTCTTTACGATGCCAATCTCAGTTATGTGCATGAACTGGAGCTCTATATCACCGCCGGTGAGCAGAAACTGCTTGTGATGGATGATCAGGATATCCCGAGACTTCAGAGTGAGGCCGAGGCGAGTGGCGATCTGCTTCAGGCACAGGAGGTGAAGAACGTCCGTGCTCTGCGTGATGACTTTGACCGTCGTGTCCATGACCTTAAACTGACCCGTCAGGTCGCTTTGCAGAGTCTGCCATCCATCCGCCTGGTCCAGGATAATGATAAGACGCTTGTAAACAAGATGAACTCCACACTGGTAAATACGGTGCCACTATGGAAAAACCAGTTGGCACAGACGATCACTATCTACCGTAATCAGCAGGCAGGTGAAGTCCTCAGCGATGCGATGGATCTGACTAACGAACTACTCGAAGCCAATGCGAAGAACCTTAAAACAGCAAATCGTCAGACACGTGAACTGGCTGAGCGCGGCGTCTTTGATATCGAGAGTGTCAAGCTAGCAAACCAACTGCTGATAGAGACCATCGAAGAGGGCCTTATCATCGCAGATGAGGGTAAAGTGGCTCGTGCGAAAGCGGAAGAGGAACTTCACGTCCTTGAGGGTGATCTAAAAGCATCACTGCTGGCTCTAAAAGCTAAAGAGAAGCAGATACCTGAGAATACGAAGGAGTAGACCATGGGTTTCTTTGACAAATTGATGGGGGAGTTCGTCGATGTCATCGAGTGGCTCGACAGCTCTGATGATACGATGGTCTATCGCTTTGAGCGCTATGGCAATGAGATCAAATACGGGGCAAAACTGACGGTACGTGAGTCACAGGTCGCAGTCTTTGTCAACGAAGGTGAGATCGCGGATATCTTTGAACCGGGTATCTATGAGTTAGAGACCTCCAATATGCCTATTATGACGACGATCAACCACTGG
>JAUWRZ010000378.1 GCA_030610325.1 Sulfurimonadaceae bacterium
GACTAGAAGGTGCTTTTTATATCTGGGCAGATGTCAGCCGTTACAGTGATGATAGTCTCACTTTCGTACATGAGTCACTGGATAAGGCACATGTGGTGGTGGCACCGGGCTTTGATTTTGGTTCTCATGAGACAAGTCGTTCTGTCCGTTTTACTTACTGCTCTGGATGTCGGGCATCTTAAAGAGGGGTGAAACGTTTAAAGCCGTATCTACAGCAGTATGGATGCCAGTCCTGAGAGTGTGTGGACTGGCTAAAAGCTTTTAGCCAGGGGAGACGTCATTGAAAAGATCATCTATTGATTCTTTCTTGACTTTCTGTAAGTGAGGTCTTGCCTCGCTTACTGATCTGACCTCTATCCCTGTGGTATCATCGCCTTCACCTCTTACTACACGAAACCCTACGATGACATAACGGGAATTACGGAAGTCTCTACTTCGGATAGCTGAGCGAGCATCTTGAGCAAAGTAGATCCAACTGCCGCCGCGGAGGACTTTCTCTTTTTTTGGTCCACTGTAGTTGGCACTGCCATCTGTAGGCGTTGTATTATAATTGTCTACATACCAATCCTGACACCACTCCCATACATTGCCATGCATATCATACAGACCCCAGGCATTCGGCTGTTTTTTACCTACTGGGTGTGTCTGGTCCCCACTATTTAGTGCATACCAGGCATGGTCATTGATAAGCAGCTCATCGTTTCCAAAACTCCATTTGGTAGCCGTCGCAGATCTGGCGGCGTATTCCCACTCAGCTTCAGTCGGTAGGCGGTATTTTGTTGTTTTTTCAAGTTTGTTGAGTCTGTTGATAAAAGCGATCGCTTCGTCCCAGCTGACATTCTCGACTGGGTTGTGTCTACTGTCGTAACCCAGCTCATCTGTGAGAAACTGCGCCGGGTTCTTTCCCATCACTTGATAGTACTGAAGTTGTGTCACTTCAGTACTACTCATTTGGAAGCCTTTGATGCTGATTTTATGGTAAGGCGTCTCATCGCTATTGCTACTTTTATCACTATCGTCTATACATTCCTGATATTCATCTTGTCGAGTGAAGGGGTCGTCATTAGGACATTTTGGAGTGACTGAACCCATCATGAACTCTCCAGTAGGTATGTGTTTAAAGACTATACCTACACTATTGGTAAAGTCTTTTTCTTGGGTTTTTTCCTTTGCGCTCAAGGGAGTAAGTAATAGTAGGGCAGCGAGTATTGTATAGTGAAGTCTCATCATCTTTTCCTAATCAAGTCATAGATCTTTTTAGCTATTAAAAAGTCTTGTGTTTTTTTGTATGATAACTGTAATGAACTGAAGAGTCAACGATATCTTATGTATTTCGCCAACAATCGATCCCTTGATACGCCAATTCACAGAGTATTGCACATTGTGATGATCGACTATATTATAAGGCGTTGTTTATCATTGTTGCCAGGTGCTGTCTGAAGGATTTTCTGATGAATGCAGGCGTACTGATCATACAAGATGCAGTGTAAAGAGAGTTCCCTTTTCCAGTTGTGATTCAACATCGATATTGATGTTGTGTTCATCACAAATACTTTGAACGATGCTCAATCCCACTCCAAACCCTCCGGCATACTTGGTCTCACGGTTATATCGTTTAAAGATCTTTGAAAGCCGATCTTTATCGATGCCTATGCCGTGGTCCTCAATAGTGAACTTTCTATCTTTTAGGCTGATGGATATCTCAGAGTGAGCCATTGAGTATTTGATGGCATTGCTGATGAGGTTTCCAAACAACATACCAGCCTGATCTTCTGAGATCGGAAAGTACATCGTGTCACTTTTGATGTGCAGTATGATATCTTTACTTTCGCAAAGCTCTCTGTAGTAGTCGATACTTTTTAAAAGTATCGATTTGAGATCGATAGTGTCTTGTACCAAGACTTTTTGTGAGAAGTTCAGGTAAGTCAGAGAAGCGTAGATGTCATATAGCTGTTTTGTACTGATGGAGATGTTTCTGAGGGCCTTTTTATCATAGACCCCTTTTTTTATGGCACGTCCCGTAGCCATCTTTAGTGCAGTGATGGGTGTGTTCAGCTCATGGGTGACATCGCTGATAAAGATCTCTATCTGCTTGATCCTCTGACGAAGGGGTCGCATGAACAGCTTGGAGAGTATCCAGGCGACTATGACAGTGGTGGAGGCGATAAGGGCCATCATGGCAAGGACTGTGCTCTTTAACTCTGCTAGTAGTCTGTGTAGCTGATCACTGCGTACGATGACAAAAGCGATGCCGAGATGTTCTTGTGGTGCGTCTGATACAAGGACTGTCTCGTCTTTGCGTTGATAGTAGTCGTTTTTTCTCACGTCTATCGTCTCTGTCTCTTCTCCACGGACTACTGCTCCCAAGCGATCGATAAGAGTGATGCGATAGGTCGAATCGATCGCGGGTAGCTCCAGGGAGACCCCTCGCATATGTGCCTGGATGACACTACTGCTGATCTTATCACTGATGTGGCGCATCTGGAAGTAGTCATTGCTCTTTAGTGAGGACTTCTGGGCACTATAGTACCAAAACCCGCTCAGCAGTATGAAGAGAGAAGAGGAGATGATGTAGAGCAGCAAAAAAGAGTAAAACGAGCGTTTTTCAAGATCATTCAAATAGGTACCCTAACCCACGGAGGTTGATGATATGCTCCTTGCCTATAAGTCGGCGCAGTGTCTTGATATAGGTACGCACCGTCTCCTCACCGGGCATCTCGTCATAATCCCATAGCTGCTGTAAGATCTCATCCGTGGAGACGACGCGATGCTTATTAGTGACAAGATGACTTAGAAGCTGACTCTCTTTAGCGCTGATATGTATCGCAGTCCCATCACTGACTATCTGATGGGTCGTTGGGTCGAACTGTATGGATGATGAGATCGTGACTTCTTCGTCGATCTTGAAAAGGCGTTTTATGTTTTCGATGCGCGCC
>JAUWRZ010000467.1 GCA_030610325.1 Sulfurimonadaceae bacterium
TGAGCTTCGGTCGTGTTCGAGCCGATGACGATCATAAACTCAGTCGTATAGATGTCATTATAGGGATTGGTAGCAGCCCCTTCACCGATGGTCGTACGCATCCCTTTTAGACTTGGGGAGTGGCAGACGCGTGCACAGTTATCTACATGCGGTGAGTTCATCGTATGACGGGTGAACTTCTGAAACAGATAAGCGCTCTCACACGAAGTCCGTGCACCACCGATGGCACAAAAACTCTTATCACCATGCTTGCGTGTCACCTCTTTAAGTTTCATCGCCGCTATCGTCGTCGCCGTATCGATATCAGTCTCATACCAGGTATCATCAAAGTCATGCAGGGCCTCTTCGACTGCTGCTTTGATCTGCGGGTTCTTTGCCAGGAACTGCTTCTTGATGCGCGGGATCCTGATACGGTTATCTGCCGTTACAAAATCAAATCCGTACTTGCCTTTTATACAGAGTTTTCCCTGAGAGACATAACCATCAGGTGAAGCGGTGATCTTTGTGATCTTGTTCTCATGGACATGCCCAACGATGTCACAACCAACACCACAATAGGTACATACCGTATCGATCTCTTGTACATCCATTACTACTCTCCATTATTGACCGCTGATCATGTGATCAAGAACACTAAGACAGTACATATCTTTGTAGCTTAAGAGTCTGATCTGATCAGGGGGAATCATTTGCTGAAGTCTACTTATTTATCTCTTAAGAACTGTGGAATCGAGAGGGTGGGAGATATCATTAAAGCCCACTTTATGCTGCTTATTTATCATGCATGGTATGGATGACATCGAATGCGATCTCAGGATGGGCCAGATAGTAACGGCAGCGCTCAAGATAGACATCATAAAGCTTACAGGGGTTTTTCTCGGCAAGTAGTCGAAACTGTGCATACGCCTCGTCAATATTCTCATCACGGTACGCTTTGAGTGCATCGGCATAGTGCTCAAGTTCATCACTCTCCTTTAACGTCTTATCAGAAGAGATGACCTCAAACACCTCTACTGCCTTCTCTTTACCTTTGACACGGACAAGATCGAGTGAACGCGACTGATACTCTTTTTTCAACATCTTCTTTGTATCTTCAGAGATGATGATCGTCGAACCATAACTCTTATTTAGCCCTTCCAGCCGTGATGCCAGGTTCACATTATCTCCGATGATAGTATAATCTGAACGTCCGGTAGAGCCCATCTCTCCGACAGTGACGGACCCGGTATGGATACCTATGCCTATATGCAAGCTCACGCCAAACTCTTTTTCCAGTTCGATGTTCAGTCTCTCTAACATAGTGATCTGCGCCAGTGCCGAAGTGACTGCCTTATCGGCATAATCCTCTACATGATTGGGTGCGTTCCAGTAAGCCATGATGGCATCACCAATGAACTTGTCTACCGTACCTTCATGCTCAGCGATCTCCTCTACAGCCGGAGTCATATAGCGGTTTAGCAGCTCGATCAATCGTTGTGATGAGCCTATCTTCTCACTTATGCCTGTAAATCCGCGTATATCGCTAAAGAAGACTGCGACATCAGCGTCACGTACCTTTAAGATATCCTCATCACCACTTTTGATAAGGTCTTCCATGACAGCTTTTGAGACTTTCTTTGCAAAGATACGTTTGACCGATTCACGCTGACGTGAAGCGATTATATAGTCAATACCGACTGAAAGGACCAGGCTTAGAACAAATGCCAAAAGAGGGAAAAGAAGGTTTACGACTACACCCAGGGTAAACATGACGTAGAGTGCAAGCTTAAACAGTAAATATGACACACCTATCACTGCCGGAAGCATCAACCATGATTCCAGATAGAAGAAAAGGACAAAGATAAAGATGAGTATGACAAAGACAGCACTAAGATCATAACGCCATACATCAGAAGGGGAACTCAGGAAATCGCCTACAAGTAAGTTATCCAGGACATTTGCATGGACCTCTACTCCTGCGATCACACTGTCAAAGGGAATCGAACGCAGATCAAAAAGCCCTACGGCAGACGTCCCTATCAGGACAAACTTTCCAGCGATATCTTCGGGTGTAAACGTACCGTTTAAGATATCTGCCGCACTTATGTACTTAAAGTGCCTGCCGGGACCTCTGAAATTCGCTATCATACGGCCTGCAAGATCAGTCGGTATAGTCAATTCGCCGATCCGTATCTTCTCTACTCCCGCATCATCACCATCGACATCTACTCTGGAGATCTCATTATAAATACGAAACATCTCCAAAGCCAGAGAAGGGTAGAGCA